>CALMDF010000161.1 GCA_937864895.1 uncultured Holophagales bacterium
CCCGCGCGGCGGGCGTAGACGGCCATCCGGTGGGAGTCGATCTCGATCCCGACCTGCGGCTCCCGGGGGATCTTCCCTCCCGCCATGACGACCGAGAGCGGCCCGGCCGCGAGAAGGCGCAGGTAGATGCGCTGCCGCCGGCGGTCAGGCTCGGAAACGCCAAAGGGGAAATCCAGCCCGGCCAGGATCCGCCCTCGTGTGTGCTGGTCGGGGTAGATCGAGACCCGCGGGAGCCGGAGTCCCGCGTCCCACGCGAGAACCGCGCGGCCGGCTTCGTGAAATGCGACGAGGCGACGGAACCTCAACGGACCCTCCTCGAAGAGATTACAGGTTCGGGGCGCGGAATGGTGAGGCCGCCGGCCCGCGCACGGCCCCCATTCGCGAACCGCGGCCCCTTGCGGCGGTCCTCCCGCCCGCCCAGAATCGGGTGGTGCCCGCCGGCGCCGGCCCGAACCGCGAACCGGTCTCCATACGTCTGCCGGAGGGGCGCCTCGAGGCCGTCCGGATCCTGCCGCCGGATGCGAACCCGGACCTCTCCCCGCTCGTCTTCCTCCACGACGCCCTCGGCGCGGTCTCCCTCTGGCGAGACCTCCCCGACCGGCTCTGCGCAACCCTCGGCCGTTGCGGCTTCGCCTTCGACCGGCTCGGGTTCGGACGCTCCGACCCTCGCCCGGCCCCCCCGGGACTGAAGTTCCTCCAGGTAGAGGCGACCGAGCGTCTCCCGGAGGTCCTGCGCCAGGCGGGCATCGCACGTCCCGTCCTCTTCGGGCACAGCGACGGCGGCTCGATCGCCCTCCTCTTCGCCGCCGCTTTCCCCGGAATCCCGGCGGCGGTCGTGTCGATCGCCGCGCACGTCTTCATCGAGGACGTGACCGTGGCGGGAATCGAGGGAACGGTCGAAGCCTGGGGGACCACGGACCTGCCGGCCCGCCTCGCGCGCCACCACGGGAACAAGGCCGAGGACGTCTTCCGGGGCTGGAGCGAGACCTGGCGCGATCCGGCCTTCCGGGGCTTCTCCGCCCTCGAGGCGATCGGCCCGATTCGCTGCCCGCTCCTCGTCCTGCAGGGAGAGAGGGACGAGTACGGCACGATCGCCCAGGTCGAGGCGATCGCCTCGGCCGTCTCCGGGCCCGTCCGGACCCTCGTCCTCCCGGGGCTCGGGCACTTTCCCCACCGCGAGGACCCGGGACGGATTCTCGCGGAGACGGAGCGGTTCCTCTCGGACTTCGGCGCCTGAGCCCCTCGGCGGGCCCGGGGGGCCTACGCCTTCGCCAGCGCCTGCTCGAGGTCCTCGCAGAGGTCGAGGGCGTCCTCGCAGCCGAGCGCGATGCGGACGAGGTCGTCGGTGATCTCGGCCTTTTCCCGCTCGGCCCGGGGCACGCTCGCGTGCGTCATCGAGGCCGGGTGCTCGATGAGGGTCTCGACGCCTCCGAGGCTGACGGCGAGCGTCGCGAGCTTCACGGAGTTCATGAGGGTGCGGCCCGCGTCGAGCCCGCCCTTGACACCGAAGGAGACGATGGCGCCGCCGCCCGACATCTGCCGCCGGGCGAGGTCGTGCTGCGGGTGGCTCGGAAGGAAGGGGTAGCGGACCCACGAGACCTTCGGGTGAGCCTCGAGGAAGCGTGCGACCTCGAGGGCGTTCGCCTGGGCCTTCTCCAGCCGGAGGCCGAGCGTCTTGACGCCGCGGAACACGAGCCAGGCCTGGTGAGGATCCATCGTCGGCCCGACGTTGACGTGAACCGAGCGCAGGCGGGCGAAGAGCACCGGGTCCTTCGCGACGACGACGCCGGCGACGACGTCGCTGTGCCCGTTCAGGAACTTCGTCATGCTGTGGAGGACGACGTCCGCGCCGAGCTCGAGGGGCCGCTGCAGGAGGGGCGTGGCGAACGTGTTGTCCACGGCCAGGAGCGCTCCGTGCCGGTGGGCGATCTCGGCGATGGCGGCGATGTCGCACAGCTTCAGCGTCGGGTTCGCAGGGGACTCGACGAAGACGAGCTTCGTCTCCGGCCGCATCGCCTTCTCGACGTTCCCGGCGTCCGAGGTGTCGACGAAGCTCCCGGTGACGCCGAACCGCGAGTACTCCTTCTCGAGGATCATCCGGCTCGCCCCGTAGAGGGCGTCCGTCCCGACGACGTGGGCCCCAGCGCCGAGGAGGGAGAAGTAGACCGTGTGGACCGCCGCCATCCCCGTCGAGGCCGCGAGCGCGCCGCAGCCTCCCTCGAGATCGGCGATGCACTCCTCGAGGGCCGCCACCGTGGGGTTCCCGAGGCGCGTGTACTTGTAGCCGGGGTCGGTCCCGCCGAACCGGGCCGCCCCCTCGTCCGTGTCCTTGAACGCGAACGTCGAGGTCTGGTAGATCGGCGTCGCGACGGCGCCGGTGAGGGGACAGGTGCGCTGTCCGGCGTGGATGATCCGGCTCGCGAGTCGCAGGTTCTTGACGTCGGACATGATTCGAGCACCTCTGTGGGAGTAGCGGCCGCGAGGATTCCGCGGCGCCCGGCCGGCCATCCTAGCACCCGGCGGCGCCCGTCCCGATTCTTGACTTCCCCTCCTCCCCCGCCTACAAGGACCGTTGGGTTCTCGTCGGAGCGCAGGGCGCCCTACGGACCCCTGGGGAGCGGTGCATGCGGGTCGTGGAGAGCGTCGTCGAGCTTATCGGGGGGACCCCGATGATCCGGCTCGGCGGCCTGAAGGAGGCCGGCCGGGCGGACGTCTTCGCCAAGCTCGAGTACCTGAACCCGGGAATGAGCGTGAAGGACCGGACCGCCCTCGGTCTCATCCGCGCGGCGGAAGAGAGCGGGGAGCTGGGGCCCGGGGGGACGATCCTCGAGGCGACGGCCGGGAACACCGGCGTCGGCCTCGCCCTCGTCGGCGTCTCGCGCGGCTACCGCGTCGTCATCGTCATGGTCGAGGGATACGCCCGGGAGAAGATGATCCTCGTCCGCGGTCTGGGCGGCGAGATCGTCCTCGTGCCGCACGAGGCGGGGATCCAGGGGGCCGTCGCGAAGGCCGCCGAGCTCGCCGCGTCGATCCCCGGCGCGGTCGCGATGCGGCAGTTCGCCAATCCCGCGAATCCCCGGATCCACTACGAGACGACGGGTCCCGAGATCTGGGAGCAGATGGAGGGCAGGGTCGACGGCATCGCGCTCGGGGTCGGGACGGGCGGCACGTTCTGCGGCGTCGCGCGCTTTCTCCGGGAGAGGAACCCGGCCGTCGAGTGCTGGGGCGTCGAGCCTCCCGACTCCGTCTACGGCGGGACCGACGGGAAGGGCGAGCACATGGTCGAGGGCATCGGGAACAACTGGTTCCCGGCCACGTTCGACAGGAGCCTCGCCGACGGGATCTTCACGATCCCCCACGCGGAAAGCTACGACATGGTCGACCGCCTGGGGAGGATGGGGCTCACGGACGCCGCCTACTCCGGCGCGGCCGTCGCCGGCGCGAGGCGCCTCGCCCGGAGGCTCGGCGAGGGGAAGCGTGTCGTCACGCTGCTCAGCGACCCGTCCGAGCGCTATTTTTCGAAGTACGTCTACGACGGACTCTACGAAGGGCGCCGCATCCCCTGACGGCGTCGAGGAGGCGAGATTGGACTACCCGATCCGGGACTTCGCGATGGGAGGCGGCATCCTGATCGCCGTCGTCGCCATCCTGCACGTCTTCGTCTCCCACTTCGCCGTCGGGGGCGGAATCGTCATGGCCGCGCTCGAGACGGCCGCGGTGAAGCGAGGCGACCGTCCCCTCCGCGACCTCGTGAAGCGGTCGTCGATGATCCTCCTCCTCCTCTCCACGGTCTTCGGGGCCATCTCGGGGGTGGGGATCTGGTTCACGATCGGCGTCGTCCACCCGGCGGCGACGTCGTCGCTCATTCACACTTTCGTCTGGGCCTGGGCGACCGAGTGGGCTTTCTTCCTCCTCGAGGTCGTCACGGCCCTCGCGTGGGTCGCCACGTGGGACAAGGTCTCGCCCCGGACCCACCTCCTCCTGATCTGGCTCTACGCCTTCGCGGCCTTCATGTCCCTCGTCGTCATCCAGGGAATCCTCGGCTTCATGCTGACGCCCGGGAGCTACCCCGCGACGCTCTCCTTCCGGGACGGCTTCCTGAACCCCACCTACCTCCCCGGAATCCTCTTCCGGACGGGCGTCTGCATCCTCCTGGCCGCCGCCTGGATGGCGTTCGCAGCCCTCCGCGAGAACGACCGGACCGCCCGGGCCCGGCTCTCGAGGATTCTCGGCTCCGTCGGGGCGCTCGGCCTCGGCATCGCGGGAATCGGCTGGCTCGCCTGGGAGCGGGCTCTTCCCGAGTCGGTCCAGCGCCTCTTCCTGGGCGAGAAACCGCTGCTCGCCACACTCGCCACGGCCCGTTCGCACACCTTCCGGATGTTCCTCGTGGCCGCCGTCCTCGCCCTCCTCGTCACCCTCCTGCCCCGCCTCCAGTCGTGGCCGGTCGCCATCCTCGCCCTCCTCGCCGGGGCCGGCGTCCTCGCCGGCTACGAGCGGGTCCGGGAAGGCGTCCGGAAGCCGTTCGTCATCGCCGAGCAGATGTTCTCGAACGGGGTCCTCGTGTCGGAGATCGACGCCCTGAACGAGAAGGGAATCCTCTCGAAGGCCGTCTGGGCGACGAAGGAAGCGGGAGGACGCGCCGTCTCGACTGGCGAGGCCGTCTTCCGCGCCCAGTGCGCCGCGTGCCACACCCGCGACGGCTACCTCGGGATCCGGAAGATCGCCTCGGCGATGGACGCCGACTTCGCCGTGATGTTCCTGACGGCCATGCGCGACGACGGCGCGAACTGGAAGGCGCGGGCCGCCGGCCAGGCCGTGAGGCCCGACTACCCATTCATGCCCCCGTTCGTCGGCACCGACGAGGAGCTGAACGCGCTGGCGCTCTGGCTCGCCTCGCTCAACGCGCCGGCCGTGGCGGAGGTGACCCGTGCCCGCTGAGACCCTCCTGCCGGCCCTCGACCCGATGCCGATCCCGGGACCGCCCTGGCTCTTCCACGTCCTCTGGCTCGTGACGTTCGCGATCCACGTCGTCGGGGTGAACGTCGTCCTCGGCTCCTCTCTCGTCGGCACCGTCGCCTCGTTCGACCGGGACCGGGCCTTCGGGCGCGGCGTCGCGAAGTTCTTCGCCGAGATCAACACCTGGGCCATCTCCCTCACGATCACCTTCGGAATCGCCCCGCTCCTCTTCCTGCAGGTCCTCCATGGCCGGCTCTTCTACTCGGCGACGGTCATCGTCGCCCCGGCGTGGCTCGGGCTGCTGCTCCTCCTCATGGCCGCCTACTACCTCACCTACCTGGGGAAGTACCGGCTCCGCGCCGGGAAGGGCGCGGCCCTCCCGTTCGCGCTCTCGGCCCTCCTCTTCCTCTGCGTCGCCGCGATCCAGGTCGCCGTCCACCTCCTGTCGGTCCAGCCGGGCCGCTGGGAGGGCGTCCTCGCGCAGCCCTGGACTCTGCTCGCCGACCGCGCCTTCGTCCCGCGCTTCCTCCACTTCGTCCTCGCCGGCGTCACGCTGGCCGGGATCCTCCTCGCGTGGATCGCCGTCCGGCGGCCCCCGGCGGAGGAGGAGCGTGCGAACGCCTCGGCCCGGGCGATGTTCGGCGTGAAGATCGCCCTCCTCGCCACCGTTCTCCAGCTCGTCGTCGGCCTCTGGCTGACGATCTCCGTCCCGCGCGAGGTCCTCCTGGGCCTGATGCGGGGCGGCGGGGCGACGATGGCGCCCTTCACGATCGGGATCTTCGCGGGCTTCGGCCTCCTCGTCTTTCTCGCGCGCATCAGGGACCCGTTCGCCGACCGGGCCTCGGTGAGGCGTTCGATCGAGCTCTTCGGTCTCGCGATGATCCTCATGCTCGTGACCCGCCACCAGCTGCGGGACATCTACATCTCGGCCGCCGGCGCCGGCTCGACGCCGGCCACAACCGGGCAGTGGGGGGTCTTCGCGATCTTCCTCGTCTCGTTCGTGCTCTGCCTCGCCCTCTCCATCGTGGCCCTCGTGAAGAGCGCCAGGGACCGGCCGCCCCACGGCGAGGCGACCGCGTAGCGGGAACGCTGCGGACGGGGATACGATCGAGGCGTGCTCGGTGGACCGCCCCGACCCGCGCTGCGCGACCTCTGGACCGAGGAGGACGCGGAAGACCTGAGCCTCTTCCTCGAGGCGGCTGCGAGCGGAGCCCTCCTTCCGGCCCTCTCCGCCATCGAAGGAACGTCCGAGGCGGACCGGCTCGAGGACCGGGCCGTCGTCGAGGCCTGGGCGGCCGTCGCTGCGAGACGCAAGACGCTCCTCCCCTCGCAGGGCCCGTTCGCCCTCTCCCGCCTCCTGCGGGGGCTCCTGGCCGACGACCTCGGGTTCCGGGGCGACGACGTCGACTACTCCGCGACGCGCAACTGCTGCATCCACCAGGTCCTCTCCAGGCGGCGCGGGATGCCGATCCTCCTCTCCTGCGTCTGGATGGAGGTGGGGCGTCGCGCGGGGGTCCCCGTCGAGGGGATCGGGATGCCCCGGCACTTCCTCGCCCGCGTCGGCGGGCCGGACGGGGTCTTCGTCGACCCCTTCGCCGGCGGCCAGGAGCTCTCCCGCGAGGGGTGCCGCAGGCTGTTCGACCGGATGTCGGGCGCAAAGGAACGCTGGAGCGACGCGCTCCTGAAGCCGAGCGCGCCCGACGAGATCCTCGAGAGGGTCCTGAACAACCTCGCGGCCACGACGCGAGAGGAGCAGGACGCAGCGGGGAGCTACCGCGTGGCGACGTTCCTCGCGGCGCTCAGGCCGTTCTCCCCCGAGAGGCGGCTCCAGAAGGCGATGACGGCCGCGGTCATCGGCGTCACCGACGAGGCGGCAGCAGGGTTCGCCGACGTCATCGACAGTTTCCCCGACACGCCCGAGGCCGAGCACGCGGCGAGAAGTCTCGACTCCCTCACTTCGGGCGCGACGACCGTGAACTGAGCGCCCGGTCCGCGTCCTGCGACGCCCGGGTCCCGGCGACCCCGGCAGGGCCCGCCCCGCGGAGCCGGTTCCGGCGGAGCGCGACCGCTTCGTCGAGCACGGACAGCGTCAGGCGAGCCGTGTCCGTCCACCGGAAGCGGGCCGCCCGCTCCGAGCCTTCTCGGGTCAGCCGGTCCCGGAGGGCTTCGTCCTTCAGGAGCCGGGCGAGCTGGTCCGCCAGGGCCTCCGCATCGTCCCACGGGAAGAGCAGGCCTGCGGACCCGACGACCTCCGGCAGCGAGCTCGCGTCCGCGCAGACCACGCGGCCTCCCACCGACATCGCTTCGGCGACCGGCAGGCCGAAGCCCTCGTAACGGGACGGGAAAACCAGCGCCGTGGCGAGCCGGTAGAGGGTCGCCAGCTCGGCGTCGTCGACGTAGCCCGCGTACCTGACGAACGCCTGCCGCCCGCGCGGGACGCTGGGCCCGCACTGGACCAGCGGAACGCTCTCGCCGCGGGCCCGGAGGAGCGCCATCGCTTCGTAGAGTTTCTCGAGGTTCTTGCGCGGATCGTGCGCGCCGACCGTGAGGAAGAACGGGACGGAGACGCCGAGCCTCTCGAGCGTGGCGGACGTGCCGCACCCGGTCGCCCTGAGGTCGTCCGCGCCGAGGAGCGTGACGCGGATCTTCGCCGGGTCCGCGGCGAGCAGCCGCTGGATCTCCAGCGACGTGAACTCGGAGATCGTGATGACGAGGTCGGCCTTCTCGACCGCGTTTCCGTAACGCCGCCGGTGCTTGGCGCGCTTGATGACCTTCCACCACCGGTGGTCCAGCTGGAGCATCGACGCGACGTCGTGGATCGTCGCCACGGTCGCCGCGTGGCGGGCGTCCGGTTCCAGCCTGTTCCACGGGTACCAGACGACGTCGGCCGTCGTGTCCGGGAGCCCGGCCACGAGCTCGATCGCCGTTCGTTCCGGAAGGCTCGCGTCGACACCCGCGAGCAGGCCTCGCACCCCTTCGCCGTCCCGCGCGCTGCTCACGAATATCGTGAAACGGACGTCGAGGCGGTGCACGGGAATCCAGCGCAGGATGTTCCGGACGTACCGCCCGATGCCGCGCCGTTCACGGAGGAGCCGCGTCGCCTCGACACCGATGTGCCGCGCCGAAGCCGGGTCCGCGTCCGCGCTCCCGTCGCCGGGCGGTAGGGATGCGAGGGCCGGCCCGGCGTCGAAGGGCATGAGCAAGTCTAAGCGGGACGCACGAAGGCGACGGGCCGATCTGCCCGGAGGCACCCCGGACGGAGAACGGCGTCGGGTTCCGCTCGCGGCCGGTGCTTCCGGGACGTGCTCACCTGCCGGGACCGCCACCCGCGACGACCTGGAACAGCGCGTCGTCGAGCGACGCCTTCTCGGCGTCCAGGTACTCCACGACGGTCGTCCCGGGCCGCAGGGCGTCGACGATGGTCATCTGCGTGACCGTCGCGACGCCGCGAAGCCAGCCCCACGTGTCGAACGTCGCCTCGCGCGCCGTCCTTCCGGAAGGCAGGAGGAAGACCACCTTCCGCGTCCTGCCCTCGGCGCGATCGATCCAGACGCGCAGGACCGGAAAGGCGGGGTCGCGTCCCTTCTTCCCCGTGAGGCGGAGGACGTCGCAGGCCCTTCCGGCGAACGTCTCGCCCCGCTCGACGACGGCGTCGTAGTCGTCGACGAACCGGGTCCGCGCAACGTCGGCGACGGCGAACCCCCCGGTCACCCGGTGGCTTCTCGGGACCTTGATCGGGTTCTTCGTCCCCGGCATCACGAGCCAGGCGTCCTTCCCGTTCACGATGAGGAGCTTCCCGCGGTCCCCGGGGGCCAGGAACTCGATCCTGATCTTCTCGGCCCCCTTCACGAAGACCTCGAACTCGCCCGTGAAAGCCTCGGCGCCGGGGCGGGACGTCGACACCCGAAGCCTCATCCGCGCCTCGGAGAGCGCGGCACGAGGGGCGTCCGCCCTCACCAGGATCGCGGCGGCGTCGCCCGCCTCTCCGCGCGCCGCCGCGGCCGCGAGGAGGACCAGGAGCGCCAGGGCGAGGGCGACGAGGCCGGCCGCGAGGCGGCGGTCAGACATGGGCGAGGGCCTCGACGGGGTCGAGCCGGGCCGCGCGGCGCGCGGGCCACCAGGAGGCGGCCAGGAGCGTCGCCGTCATCAGGACGAACCCGACGACGAAGGCGACCGGGATGAGCTCCACGTTGAGGACGCCGCCGCTCGTCGCCCCGGGGGGCGGCGGGAGGGAGATCCGCGCGGCGTTCAGCGCGGCGCGGAGGAGGAGCGAGCCGACCGCCCCCGCGATCGAGCCCCCGAGGCCCATCAGGAGCCCCTCGGCGAGAAAGAGGTTCCTCACCTGCCGCCGCTCCATCCCGATGGCCAGGAGCGTCCCGATCTCGCGCGTCCGCTCGAACACCGACATCGTCATCGTGTTCGCCGCCGCCAGGATGACGACCGTGGCGAGGACCAGGCCCGTAAAGAGAAAGATGCCGGCGTAGAGGCGGCGGACGGCGACGTAGAAGGGCGCGCTCTCGACCCAGGTCTTCACGGTCGCCGGGACTCCGCCGCGGTGGAGGCGTGCGCGCAGGGCGCCGGCGGCCTCATCGAGGTCGACCCCCGGCTTCAGCGTGACGGCGATCGAGGTGGCCTTCCCTTCCGCCTTCAGGAGGCGGGCCGCCGGGGCGTAGGGCAGGAAGAGGATCCGGTCGTCGAGCTCCTTGATGGGCCAGCGGAGGATGGCGACGACGGTCGCGTCGATGGCGTTCAGCCCGCCGTCGGGGGTCGTCGTCATGACCGTGACGAGGTCCCCGACGCCGGCCCCGAGCGAGCGGGCCAGCCCTCCGCCGAGCATCACCTCGTCGGCTTCCGGGTCGGCGAGGAACTTCCCCTCGGCCACGGCCTCGGCCGTGATCGTGGCGCTCCTCTCGAGCGCCGGGACCGTTCCCGTACCCATGTAGCCGATGCTCCGCTCCCCGCGCGCCACGAGGCCGAAGAAGGCCAGGCGGGGCATCGCCTGCTTCACGTCGGGGCTCGTCGCCACGCTCCGCGTCAGCTCCTCCGCCCCGTCGAGCAGGAGCGTGGCGGCCTCCTCGTCGCTCTTGCCCGTGGCCTCGGCGCTGACCACCCTGAGGTGCCCTCCCTGTCCCCGGATCGTGATGTCCTTCAGGCCGCGGAAGGTCTGCGCGACGAAGCCGGCGGTCATCGTGGCCGCAACGAAGCCGACGACGACGATGCTCCCGGTCAGGATCGTCCTCCTCCGGTGCCTGAAGAGGTTCCGCGCCGCGAGCCGCCACCAGCGAAGGCTCATTTCACGCCCCTCCCGTTCCGTTCGTCGGAGGCGATC
Source organism: uncultured Holophagales bacterium (assembly GCA_937864895.1). Taxonomy (GTDB): domain Bacteria; phylum Acidobacteriota; class Thermoanaerobaculia; order UBA5066; family UBA5066; genus UBA5066. Next base: position 10,286 of record CALMDF010000161.1, read on the forward strand.
CGGCCGTCCACGAGGCGGACGCGCCTCGGGACCCGCTCCACGATGCGCGGGTCGTGGCTCGAGAAGAGGAAGGTGATCCCCTTCGACGCGTGGAGGGCGTCGAAGAGGTCGAGGAGACGGGCGGCCGTCTCCGAGTCGAGCGAGGCGGTCGGCTCGTCGGCCAGGACGAGCGCCGGCTCCCCTACGATGGCGCGCGCCACGGCCACGCGCTGCCTCTGCCCGCCCGACATCGCGTCGGGGCGCCGCGCCTCGAGGCCGGAGAGGCCGACCGACGCGAGGGCGGCGCGCGACCGCGTCCGGCACTCCGCGTCCGGGAGGCCCCGGATCCAGAGCGCGAGCGCGACGTTCTCCTCCGCCGAGAGGACGGGGACGAGCTGGTGGGACTGGAAGACGAACCCGAGCTTCTCCCGGCGCAGGCGCGCCCGGCCGCGGTCGTCGAGGGACGACACGTCCTCCCCGTGAAGCGCCAGCGTGCCCGAGTCCGGCCGGTCGAGGAGGCCGAGAAGGTTCAGGAGGGTCGTCTTCCCGCTCCCCGAAGGCCCGGCCAGGACCGCGAGCTCGCCCGCTTCCAGCGTGAGCGACGCATCGCGGACCCCGACGACGCGCTCTTCGCCGGAGGCGTAGATGCGGGTCAGGCCCGAGGCGGCGACGAGCGGGCCGCTCACGCCTGGCGGCGGAGCCGGCCGGCCACGATCCCGACGAAGAAGAGCGTCGTGCCGGTCAGGATGATCGCCGCCCCGGACGGGACGTCGAGCGCCACGGAGAGGAGGAGGCCCCCGAGGACCATGACGAGGGCCGCGCCGATCGATCCGAGGAGGAATCCCGGCCACCGCGAGGTGAGCGACCGGGCCACCGCGCCCGGGAGGACGAGAAGGGCGGAGACGAGGAGGATCCCGACCACCTTGAGCCCGACGACCACAGTGAGCGCGAGGAGGACGAGGACGAGGACTCTCATCCGCGCCACGTTCACCCCGGCCGCGAACGCGCCGTCCTCGTCGATCGAGGCGAGGAGGAGCGGCCGGAAGTACAGGGCGAGGAGGACGAGGACGAGGAGCGACGCGCCTCCGAGCGCGAGGAGGTCCTTCGGGTCGACGGTCAGGATGTTGCCGAACATCAGGCCGAAGAGGTCGACGTTCGTCTCGAGGAAGCTGATGGCGACGACGCCCACGGCCATCGCGGCGACGGTGAAGACGCCGACGGCGGTGTCCTCGGTCAGGTCTCCCTCGCCCGAGGCCGTGGCGGTCGCGAGGGCCACGGCGACGGCCGCCACGAGCGCCCCGAGCCCGGGGGGGGCGCCCACGAGCGACGCGAGGGCGACGCCGCCGAACGCGGCATGCGAAACGCCCGACCCGACGAAGGCGAGGCGCCGGAGAACGACGAAGAACGAGAGGGCGCCACAGACGACGGCGACGATGAACCCCGCGGCCAGGGCCCTCTGAAAGAACGGGAAGGCGAGGAACTCCATCACGAGCGGGTTTCCCCGGTGAGGCGGCCGTCGATCCGGAAGACGGCGTCGGCGCCTCCCATGGCGTCGCTGTCGTGCGTGACGTAGACGATCGTCCGTCCCGCCGCGACCTCTTCCGCCACGAGGCGGCGAAGCGTCTTCATCCCCTCGGCGTCCAGGGCGGTGTCGGGCTCGTCGAGGAGGAGGAGGGCCGGCGTCCCGGCGATGGCGCGGGCGAGAAGGACCCTCTGCCGCTGCCCGCCCGAGAGCCTCCCGACCGGGCGCGCGGCGAGCTCGTCCGCGAGGCCCGCCCGCGCCAGGGCCCGACGCGCCTCGAGCTCGACGGCGCGCGTCATCCCGAAGCCGGGGCCCGGGGAGAGCGTCAGCCCGACGAGGTCGAGACCCGTGACGGGGGCCTGCGGCGAGAGGGTCGAGCGCTGGGGGAGGTACCCGACCCTCGGGCGAGGGACTTCCCGCCCCGCGTCGTCGAGGAACGTGACGCGGCCCTTTTCGGGCGTGAGGAAGCCGAGCAGGGCCCGGGCGAGGGTGGTCTTTCCGCCGCCGTTCGGGCCCACCATCGCGGTCCGCTTCCCGGCGGGGATCGTGAAGGACGTCGAAGAGACGGCCGGCCGCCCTCCGAAGGAGATGGTGACGTCCTCGAATCGGACCGAGACGCTCACTGGGGGCCTCCTGGCGCGTCGAGGAGTCCCTGCCGGAACGCCGCGGCGTTGAAGCGCATCAGCGCAGGATACGTCTCCCTCCCGGCAACGCCGCCAATCGGGTCGACGAGCGTCAACGAGAGCTTCGCCTCGCGCGCCACGACGCGGGCCGCCGCGGGCGGGAATTGCGGCTCCGTGAAGAGCCTGCCCAGCCCGCCGCGCCGCCCCTCCTCGACGAGGGCCTTCAGCTCGCGCGGGGAGGGCTCCCGCCCGGGCACCGGCTCGATGGAGGCCGCCTCGACGAGACCGTAACGGTCGGCGAAGTAGACCCAGGCCCGGTGGGCGGAGACGAATCGCTTTCCCCTGAGGGGCGCGAGGGTCGCCGCCAGCTCCCGGTCCAGAGCGAGCAAGGCGGCTGCCGTCTCCCGCGCCCGGCGCCGGTAGGCGTCGGCCCCGGTCGCGTCGACGGCCGCGAAGGTCTCGGCGAGCGGCCCGAGGCTCTCCGCCGCCAGGACCGGCGAGAGCCACCAGTGCGGGTCCACGCCGAGGACGCCGTGCCCGTGGTCGTCATGCCCGCCGTGGTCGTCTTGCCGCCCGTGCCCCGCGTCCCGTCCGCCGTGGGCGTGCCCCTCGTGGGGTTCGCGCCCTGGCCCGATCCCGAGCGTCGACGCCGCGTCGTGG
>CALMDF010000162.1 GCA_937864895.1 uncultured Holophagales bacterium
GTGTAGATGACGAGGGACTCGATGAGGACGAGGCCGAGGAACGCGATGCCGCGGATCTGCCCCGCGGCGCCGGGGTTGCGCGCCATGCCGTCGCAGGCCGCCACGGCCGTGCGGCCCTGGGCGGTGGCGCCGGCCGCGGCGCCGATCGCGAGGACGAGCGCGGCCGAGAGGTGGCCCCAGCCCACGCCGCCGCCGGCGGCCTTCGCCGCCTCCTGCGCGAAGGCGAGGTTCGGGAGCAGGAGGGCGAGGCCGACGACCGCGGCGACGGGGAGAAGCTTCTTGATCATTTCTGTTCGGGCTCCTTTCGGGTTCGATGAGCTGCGGATCAATGCTCGTGGGCGATGGCGCCCCCGATGTAGACGGTGGTCAGGAGGGTGAAGACGTACGCCTGGAGGAAGGAACCGAAGATGCCGAGGGCGTTCATCGGCATCGGGACGAGGAACGGCACCAGCTCGACGAACTGGTTCGTCGCCGTGTGCTCGCCGTAGATGTTCCCGAAGAGACGCATCGCCAGCGAGAGGCCCCGGGCCAGGTTCCCGATCATCTCGATCGGGAAGACGAGGATGGCGAGCGCCATGCTCGGCCCGGCGAACGTCTTCAGGTAGCCGATCGGCCCGTGCGCCCGGAAGCCCGCCGCGTTGAAGAAGACGAGGCAGGAGAGCGAGAGCGCGAAGGTCGTGTTCAGGCTGGAGGTCGGCGGCTGGAGGACGAAGATCTGGCCGACGAGGTTCGAGACGACGATGAAGAAGAAGAACGCCCCGACGACGGGGAGGTACTTCTCCCCCGTGTGGGGGATGTTCTCCTTGATGAGGCCGCGCAGGAAGTCGACGAGGACCTCGAGGACGTTCTGGGCCCCCCCCGGGACGTCCTCGCGGAACCTCCTCGAGAGGATCGGCAGGACGATCGCGAAGATGAGGAAGACGAGGAACGCCATGATCACGTGGTCGGGCACCCACCCGATCGGCGCCCCGTGTCCGTGCTCGAGCGGAGCGATCCCGGCGATGTGGACCCCGCCGATCGTGAAGCCGTGGAGCCACCACGACGGCGCATTCTCCGGCGACCCGAAGATCGCCGTCAGCAGGGCGTTGACCGGGCCGAACAGGATCGAGTAATGGTGCTGCATCTCACCCCCGGGGGTTCGTTCCGTCTTCCTCTTCGTCTGGCCCGGACCGGCCGGCCACGGCGCCCCGGAACCCTTCGACGAGGACCCCGAGGACGACCGCGGAGAGCCCTCCGAGGAGCCACGGGACCTCGCCCTGGAAGAGGCGGACCGAACCATACGTCGCGAGGCCGATGAAGCCGTAGCGGAGCAGGGCGCGGAAAGCGAACTTCCAGTCTTGCCGGGGTGCCGCCCGTAGACGGGGAACGAGCAGTTTCCCGGCCACGTCCGACAACCAGAGGCCCGAGACGATAGCCACGGCCGCTCCCGCCGTCAAGGCGGCGGCTTCCCGGAACCTCCCGAAAGCCCCCAGCGCGAGGGCCGCGAGGAGGGCCCCGACGGTCGCGGCCCGGAAGATCCTCCGCTCGGGGGCGGGAAGGGAGGGGCTCACTCCCCGTCCTTCCCGGGGCCGGGGGGAGGAGCCTTCCGCCTTCCCTCGAGCCTTTCCGCCTCGCGGAGGAGCTGGCGGATCCCGCCGGCGAAGCCGACGAGCCCGAGGACGAAGGTCGCGGCCGGAAAGCTCCCGAGCCAGCGGTCCAGGAGCCAGCCGAGCCCCCCGCCCGCCGCGAGGCAGGCGGGAAGGACCCAGCCGAAGCTCAGCACGTCGCCGAGGAGGCGGAGGTTCGGGTCCGGTTCCCTCCGCGGCTCGGGCATCGTCTCCTTAGGGGAGGAGGCAGGCCTTGGCGAGGGCCACGAGGGGCTGCGGCATCACGCCGATGGCGAGCGTCCCGACGAAACAGAGGCCGACCGCGAAGGCGACGGCGGGCTCCTCGCGCCAGCGCAGCTCGCCCTCCCCTTCCACGAAGTACATCGCCTTGACGATCCGGAAGTAGTAGAAGAGGGAGACGGCCGACATCAGGACGCCGAGGAGCGCGAGGGCAGGCCAGCCGGCCTTGATCGCCGCCGAGAAGAGGAAGTACTTCCCGACGAAGCCCGCCGTGGGCGGAATCCCGGCGAGGGAGAGGAGGAAGACGACCATCGCCGCGGCGGCGAGGGGGTTCCTCTTCCAGAGGCCGTTGAAGTCGTCGACGCTCTCGCTCGCGTACCCCTTCGCCTCGAGGAGGACGACGAGCCCGAAAGCCCCGAACGTCATCAGGAGGTAGGCCGCGAGGTAGATCATGACCGCCCAGAGGCCGAAGGACTCCGGCTGGCCCGCGGCGCCGCCCGCCTTGTAGGCGAGGAGACCGAGCAGGGCGTAGCCGGCGTGCCCGATGGACGAGTAGCCGAGGAGCCGCTTGACGTTCGACTGCATCAGCGCGCCGACGTTCCCGACGACCATCGTCAGGGCGGCCGACGCCGCGAGGACGGGCGCCCAGTCGTCGGCCCTCGGGCCGAACCCGGCGAAGAAGATGCGGGCGAAGATGGCGTATGCGGCGAGCTTCGGGCCGACCGCGAAGAAGGCCGAGACGGGCGTCGGGGCCCCCTCGTACACGTCGGGCGCCCAGACGTGGAAGGGCGCCGAGGCGATCTTGAAGAGCATCCCGCACGCCGTGAGGACGACGCCGACCATGAGGAGCGGCGAGCGCGGCGCCGCCTCGAGGGCCTGCGCGACCCCAGCGAGGCCGAGCGTGCCGGTCGTCCCGTAGACGAGCGAGAGACCGTAGAGGAGGACCCCGGAGGAGAAGGCGCCGAGGACGAAATACTTCGCGGCGGCCTCGACCGACTTCGTCTCCCGCTTGAAGTAGCCCGCGAGGACGTACTGCGAAAGGGCCATCAGCTCGAGGGCG
>CALMDF010000163.1 GCA_937864895.1 uncultured Holophagales bacterium
GGGTCGGCCGTCGTCGAGTGCGGCGTCACCTTCCCCTACATCCTCGCGGCCGGCGGGTTCCTCCCCTGCACCTGGACGGCGGACCTTCCGGACGCCGAAGCGCGAATCAACACCGCGAGCGCGACGCTCCAGAACACGCCGTCCGGGACGACCAGCTTCTCCGGCACGGCGCTCGTCGAGTTCGGCGCCGCCCTGGTCCACACCGTCGATGGCTGCGTCTCGCTGTCGGACACCTATGACGCGGCCGGCCTCCCGTCGTCCGCCTGCATCGCGGACGGCCTGAAGCAGACCTTCTCCTACGTCCGTCCCGTCGGCCCGTACGGCGACTGCGGCACGTATACGGTCACCAACATCGCCAGCCTCGACACGGCCGACACAAAGGCCCACCGCGAGGACGACGCGCTCGTCACCGTGAAGGTCGTCGGGTGCGAGGACCTCGGTTGCACGCTGACCCCGGGCTACTGGAAGACCCACTCGAGCTACGGCCCGGCACCGTACGACGACACGTGGGCCCGGATCGGCGAGGACACGCCGTTCTACCTGAGCGGGCAGTCCTACTACCAGGTCCTCTGGACCGCGCCGGCAGGGAACGCCTATTACATCCTCGCCCACGCCTTCATCGCGACGCAGCTGAACGGCCTGAACGACGCATTCGTCCCCGGCGACGTCCAGGCGGCCTGGGACGGAGCCGCGGAGGTCTTCGCCGACTACGCGCCGGCCGACATCGCCGCCCTGAAGGGGAAGAACGCGACCCAGCTCCGCGCCGAGATCCTCGGCTACGCCTACATCCTCGACCAGTACAACAACGGCCTCGCGGCGGACGGTCCCCCGCACTGCTCCGAGTAAACCGTCCGGAACACCCGTTTCCCCTGAGCGGCGGGCCTTCGGGCCCGCCGCTCCTTTCTCGGGGCCCCGTCGCCAACCGCCGGTCCGGGCCGAGGCGGCGACGGGAACTTCCCGGGCCCTTCCGGGCCAACCTCCGGTATCGTCCGCCGACAGGAGAATCGATGGCGGGGCGGACGATCGCGATAGGAGACGTGCACGGCGACCTCGAGAACCTCGAGAGGCTGCTCGCACGCCTCCCGGCCCTCGAGGCGGCCGACACCCTCCTCTTCGTCGGCGACTACGTCGACCGGGGGCCCGATCCGGCGGGGGTCGTCCGTCGCGTCCGGACCCTCCCATCCGAGACCCCCGCGAAGGTCGTCTTCCTCCGCGGAAACCACGAGGACGCGTGGCTGAAGGCCTGCCGGGAGGGTGCCCCGGAGTTCGTCATTCCCCGCGGGAACGGCTGCTACATGACCTACCGCTCGTACACGGGCGGGCCTCCCCCCGGTCGGGATGAAGACCCGGCCGCCGAAGAGATGCGGGCCATGGCGATGGGGTCGTTCTTCCCGCCGGACGTCGTCGAGTGGATGAAGGGCCTCCCCCTCTTCCACGAAGACGAGCACGCCATCTACGTCCACGCCGGGCTTCCGAAGGAAGGGGACCGGTGGCTCCATCCGTCCGAGGTCAAGGTGACGAAGCCGCTCCTCTGGCAGCGGAGCCGGACCTTCTACCAGGAGTACATGGGCAAGCGCGTCGTCTTCGGGCACACGCCCGTGAAGCGCCTGCCCCAGGAGCAGTCGTCGTTCACGCCGTCGGACGAGCTCGACGTCTACCTCACGGGCTCCCTCGCCGGGCTCGACACCGGCGCGGGGATGGGCGGGTTCCTTTCCGCGATCGAGCTCCCGTCCCTGCGGGTGATCGACTCCCGCTGAGCCGTCCGCGCCGGTCCCGGAGAAAATGACGGCGAGCCCGGAGGGTCCGGATGAGTGACGCAAACACGAGGAAGGACCCGCTCCCGGAGGCCCTCGCGGCTCTCCGGCGCCGCCTCGCAGACGAGGCCGCCCGCGTCGGGCCGGACGGCGGCACCCCTCCGGCCGGGGAGGCTTTCCTCACGGCGATCCTGGACACGAGCGCGGTCCTCCTCTCGGCGCTCGACCGCGAGCACCGGTTCCTCTTCTGGAACCGGGGCGCCGAGCGGATCACGGGGTTCTCCCGGGAGGAGGTCCTCGGGAAAGGGGGCGTCCTCGAGTTCATCTACCCCGACGAGTCGTACCGGCGGCACGCGGCCGACGTCCGCGAAGCGGTCATGCGGGGGGAGGACGCCGACGGACTGCCTCTCAGGATCCGGTCGAAGGACGGCGCCGAGAAGACCATCGCCTTCTATTCGCGAGGCGTTCGCGACGAGAAGGGCGAGCCCCTCGGCCTCGTGAACGTCGGGATCGACGTCACCGAGAGCCAGCAGGCGGAGCGGGCGCTTCGCGAGAGCGAGTCGAGGTTCCGTTCCCTCTTCGAAACGATGACCGAAGGCGTCGCGCTCCACCGGATCGTCCTCGACGAGCGGGGCGAGCCGGCCGACTACGTCGTCACCGACGCGAACGCCGCCTACGAGGCCCACACCGGGATCCGGAGGGACGACGCCCTCGGTCGACGGGCCTCCGAGCTCTACGGGGCGGGCGGCGCGCCGTACCTCGACGTCTTCGGGCGCGTCGCCCTCACCGGAGAGCCGGCGCGCCTCGAGGTCCACTTCGAGCCGATGCGCCGCCACTTCCGGATCCTCGTCTTCTCGCCGGCGCGGGGCGAGTTCGCCACGGTGTTCGAGGACACGACGGCGGCTCGCGAGATGGAAGCGGCCCTGACGGCGTCGAACGCGGCGCTCGTCGCGCGCAACGAGGAGCTGGACGCCTACGCCCACACGGTGGCCCACGACCTGAAGAACCCCGTCTCGGCGATCCTCGGGTTCGCCGAGCACCTCGAGCAGGACCGCGACGCCATGACCGGGGAGGAGAGGCGGGAGGCGCTCGAGGCGATCACCCGGAGCGCCCTGAAGATGCGGGAGATCATCGACGCGCTCCTCCTGCTGGGCGAGGCGCGGCGGACGGACGTCGCGAGCGCGCCGCTCGACCTGGGCCGGGTCGCGGAGGAGAGCCTCCGGGGCCTCTCCCACGAGGTGAAGCGGCTCGGGGCGCGGGTGCGGCTCCCACGCGACTGGCCGCAGGCCCTGGGGCACGCCCCGTGGGTGGAGCTGGCCCTCACGAACTACGTGAGCAACGCCCTGAAGTACGGCGGACGCCCCCCCGTCGTCGAGGTCGGGGCGACGGTCGAGGAGGGGCGGCGCGCCCGCGTCTGGGTGCGGGACAACGGCCGGGGCCTGACGCCGGACGAGCAGGCGAGGGCCTTCGGGGCCTTCACGCGCCTCGCGCACGACGGCGCGCACGGGCACGGTCTCGGCCTCTCCATCGTGCGCCGCCTCGTGGAACGGATGGGGGGCGAGGTCGCGGTCGCGAGCTCCGGAACGCCGGGCGAGGGGTGCACGTTCAGCTTCACGCTGCCGTGCGGATAGCCCCGGGACCGGTCCGCGGACTCGAGGTGTAATCTCCGCCCTTTTTCATGCGCCTGAGAACCACCCTCGCGACCGTCCTCCCTTCCGTCGTCCTCGCCCTGCCGCTCCTCGCCGAGGCCCCCGCGCGCCTCCTCGTCCACGCGGGCCGTCTCGTCGACGGCGTCTCGGCCGCGCCGCGCGAGAAGGTGACCCTCGTCGTCGAGGGGGAGCGGATCGCCGACGTCGCCGCCGGTTTCCGCGCGCCCTCCGCGGGAGAACGGGTCCTCGACCTCTCGGACGCGACGGTTCTCCCGGGCTTCATCGATCTCCACGTCCACCTCGGGATGGAGATGTCGCCGGCCTCCTACATCGAGCGGTTCACCTGGAACCCGGCCGACCTCGCCCTGCGGGCCGCCGCGCACGCGCGGACGACGCTCCGCGCCGGCTTCACGACGGTGAGGAACCTCGGGGACAGCTACAACGAGACCGTCTCGCTGCGCGACGCGATTCGCCAGGGGTGGGTCGAGGGGCCGCGGATCTTCACGGCGGGAAAGTCGATCTCCACGACCGGTGGCCACGTGGACCCGACGAACGGCTGGTGCGACCTGATCGAGGGGGACCCGGGCCCGAAGGACGGGGTCGCCAACGGGGCCGACGAGATGGCCAGAGCCGTCCGCCAGCGCTACAAGGACCGGGCCGACCTGGTCAAGATCGCGGCCACCGGCGGGGTCCTTTCCCTCGCCCGCAGCCCGAACGCCCCGCAGTTCACCGACGACGAGGTCGCCGCCGTCGTCAGGACCGCCCGCGACTACGGCCTCGCCGTCGCCGTCCACGCCCACGGAGCCGAGGGAATGAAGCGGGCGATCCGCGCCGGCGTCGACTCGATCGAGCACGGGACGCAGCTGGACGACGAGGCGATCGGCCTCTTCAGGGAGAGAAACGTCTGGTACGTCCCGACTCTCTCCGCCGGGATCTTCGTCGGCGAGAAGGCGAGGGTGCCCGGCTACCTTCCCGAGGTCGTCCGGCCAAAGGCCGAGCTCGTCGGCGCGCAGATCCGCGCGACGGTGGCGAAGGCGGTGAAGGCCGGGGTCCCGATCGCGTTCGGCACCGACGCCGGCGTCGGCCCGCACGGCGAGAACGGAAAGGAGTTCGGCTACCTCGTCGAGGCCGGGATGACGCCGATGGAGGCGGTGATGGCGGCGACGTCGCGGGCCGCGAAGGTCCTCCGCGCCGAGACGGACCTCGGGAGCCTCGAGAAGGGGAAGCTCGCCGACCTCGTCGCGTACCGCAAGGACCCCCTCGCCGACGTCTCCGTCCTCGCGACGCCCCCCGACGTCGTGATGAAGGGGGGCGTCGTCGTCGCCGGCGCGAGGTAGACGGGCCTCGGGCCCCCCGGGTCAGCGGGGGGCGGGCCTGACCGGCGTCCACGCGAGCCCGTCGGGCTCGGCCCCGGTCGGGAGCGTCCGGAGGATCTGGCCGGTGGCGAGGTCGAAGACGACGACGGCGTCGGCATTGCTGTTGGCGACGTAGGCCACCTTCCCGACCGGCGGAACGAGGAGGCCGATCGGCACGGGGCTCTTCCCGAACCGGTCGGAGAAGAGGCGGCCTTCGGTCGTCGCCGCGGCCATCGGCATCTTCACCCGCCGGAGCTCCGTACCGGCCTTCGTGTCGAAGACCGCGACGTCGCCCGAGCGGGCGTTCGAGGCGAGGAGCGTGGCGCCGTCCGGGGAAATCTCGAGGCGGATCGGGAACTGCGGACACGGGATCGTCCGCCTCGCCTCGAGCGTCGCCGCGTCGAGGACGACGAGGGTGTCGCTCGCGCGGTTCCCGACCCAGACCTCCCGCCCGTCGGGCGTGACGGCGATCCCCTCGGCCCCCTCGCCCGTCCTCACCGTCTTCGTCCTCTCCCCCTTCCCGAGGTCGATCGAGACGACGCTCCCCGAGCCGATGCTCGAGACGAACGCCGTCTTCCCGTCCGGGGAGACCGCGACCATGTGCGAGACCTTCTCGCCGGTCGGGATCGCCGAGAGGACCTTCCGCTCGACGACGTCGACGACGAGGAGAGACTGGCTCGCCTCGGCCGTCACCACGGCGCGGCGGCCGTCGGGGAGGACCTGCACGCCGTGCGGGCGCCGGTGCTCGCCGAGGTCGATCGTCCCGGCGGCCGTCCCCTTCACGAGGTCGATCAGGGTGAGCGTCGAGCCGGGCGCCTTCGACCCGTAGTTCGTGACGACGGCGAGCTTCCCGTCGGGCGTCACGTCGGCCTCGTGCGGGCCGTCGCCCGTCGGAACCGAGGCGAGCCGCGCGCCCGTCTCCGGGTCGACGAGCCAGGCGGAGGCGTCGGACTTGTTCAGGACGACGAGGGTGCCGGCCGGGGCGGCGGGGGCGGAGGCCGAGAGGGCGGCGGCGAGGGGGAGGGCGGCGAAGAGTCGGGCTCTCATGGCGTCCCCGGCTCGAACGGAATCGGGGCCCGCTTCATTCCGGGGGCGCGCCCTGGGCGATGATCCGCGCGATGCCGCTCATCCCGCTCTCCCCGATCGACCACGTCTTCACGGGCCGGGGCGCCTACCCGATCGAATTCGTCTTCTCCTACGCCGGCGCGATGGACGCGGGGCGCCTCGAAGAGAGCCTCCGCCGCGCGCTCGCCGTCTTCCCTCCCGTCTCGAGCCGCTTCGTCCGCCTCCCGGGCGGCGCCCTGGCCTTCGAGCCCTGGGAGGGGGGCTGCGCGTTTCGCGTGGCGGAGTCGGCGACCGGCTTCGCCGAGACCGATCGCCGGACCGTCTTCCTCGACCCCGTGGACGGCCGCGAGGGGGAGCCGCTCGCCCGCGTCCTCCTGACGCGGACGCCGGACGGCTGCGTCCTCGGTTTCAGCCTTTCCCACGCCGTCGCCGACGGCTACGGCTACTTCCATTTCCTGACGAGCTGGGCGCGCCTCTTCAGGGGCGAGCCGTTCCCGCCGCCGTCGCACGCGCGCGAGGCGCTCTTCCCGGCCGTCGACGGGAACGCCGCCGCGCCCGGCCCCCACGCCGCGGGCGGGCTCTTCCGGGCCGGGCCCCGCCCGGAGGTGGATCGGGCCCGCCTCCGCCCGCACCGGCACGTCCTCTCCCGGGCCGAGCTCGTCGCGATGCACCGGGAGGCGCAGGAGGGGAACCCGGTCCGCCTGTCGCACAACGACACGGCGGCCGCGTGGCTCTGGAAGAAGTACCTCGTGGAGTGGGCCGGCGAGGACCCCTCCCTCGACACGTACGTCAGCTGCCCGGTCGACTTTCGCCGGATCCACCCGGCCGCCGGGCCGGCCTACTTCGGCAACGCGGTCGCCCTCGCGACGGCGTCGATCCCGCGCGGGGAGCTCTCCGCCGCGCCGATCGGCGACCTCGCGACGCGCGTCCGCCGCGCCGTCGACGCGATCGACGCGGAGGCGGCGCAGCGCGCGCTCGCCGCCCTCGAGAGCCTCCGCCGCGCCGAGGGGCTGAAGGCGATGGAGGAGTGCCACGTCGTCCACCCGCGGCAGGGGCTCCTCCTGACGAACCTCTCGCGCCTCCCGGTCCCCGAGGTCGCCTTCGACGCCGGCCCGCCCGTCGCGTTCGACATCCTCACGCCCGGCGTCCGCGGGGCCGTCGCCCTCCCCGCGCCGGGCGGCGGGATCGCCCTCCGCGTTTTCCTTCCGAGCGCGTGAGAATCCGGGCGTGATCCACACCCGCTTCACCCTCGAGAGCCGCCTCGGCGAGCCGATCCACGGAGACCTCCGCCTCCCCGACGACCCCGGCCCGCACCCCGCCGTCGTCGTCTGCCACGGGTTCA
>CALMDF010000164.1 GCA_937864895.1 uncultured Holophagales bacterium
ACGCACGAGGCGAAGAAGTGCGCCAAGGACTGCGCCGCCCCGTGCTGCAAGCCGCCGGCGACGCCCGAGCACCCCAAGGCCGAACACCCCAAGGGCGAGCATCCGAAGTAAGGTCCGCCTCGGAGAGCGATCGTGATTTTCCGGGCCGGACCCTCGAGGGCTCCGGCCCGGATATCCTCGCTCGGGTGGAGGCGAAGATGAACCTTTTCACGGCGCTGTCCCTGGGGCTCGTCGTCGCTCTTTCCGGCTGCGCTCCGGGAGGCAGGGAGAAGACCGACGCGCAGGCTCCTCCCGGTCCGGCGACAGCCGCGACGCCATCGGCCTCGCCTGCGAACGTCGTGACGGCCGAGATTCAGGCGGGCATCGAGAGGCACGTCGAGGAGGAGGTCGCGCGCGGGGGGGGCTACTTTCACCTGCCGCACGGGGGTAAGACCCTCCGCCTCAAGCTGGTGCGCGTCCACACCGAGTACCTCTCGAGCCTCGGTCCGACGCGGCAGTTCGCGTGCGTCGACCTGGCCGACGTGAGCGGAGACGTCTACGACGTCGACTTCTTCCTCGACGGCGGGGCCGGAGACATGAAAGTGTCCGAGACGACCGTTCACAAGCTGAACGGCCAGCCCTTCTACGCCTGGGAGCAGAAGGAAGACGAGACGTGGCACCGCGTCGACGTCGCGGCCGCGACGGACGCGCACCTCGGGGTCGTCAAGGGAACGGACGAGTTCGAGTTCGTCTACAGGGCCACCCTGCCCGAGATCCCGGCGCCGGCCCGCATGTGGCTCCCGATGCCGACGTCCGACGCGTACCAGTCGGTGCGGGTGCTGTCGGTGAAGGCGCCCGGCCGCAGCCGGACGCTGAAGGACCGCGCCCACGGGAACGACGTGCTCTTCGTCGAGCTGGGGCCGGAGGACGGGACCCAGACCGTCGAGATGAGGTTCGCGGTGACGCGGAAGGAGAAGGCCCCCTACGAGGCCGGGAAGCCCCTTCCGGGCCAGTTCCTCGAGCCGGAACGTCTCGTCCCGGCGACCGAGGACTTCTCGAAGATCGCAGCGGAGACTCTCGCCGGCAAGAAGGGCGAGCTCGTCCGGGCGCGCGCCCTGTACGACCACGTCATCGACCGGATGCGCTACATGAAGTTCGGAGAGGGGTGGGGCCAGGGAGACGCCGTCCGGGCGTGCAGCGCGGCCTCCGGCAACTGCACGGACTTCCACTCGTACTTCATCGCGCTCGCCCGGGCCGCCGGGATCCCGGCCCGGTTCGCGATTGGCGCCTCGATCCCATCGGAGCGCAACGACGGCGGGATCGACGGCTACCACTGCTGGGCAGAGTTCTGGGCCGAGGGAAAGTGGTGGCCCGTGGACATCAGCGAGGCCGACAAGTACACCGCCCTCTCGACCTACTACTTCGGCCACCACCCCGCGAACCGGATCGAGCTGAGCCGCGGACGGGACCTCCTCGTCGACCCGGCTCCCGCTTCGGGTCCGATCAACTTCCTCGCCTACCCCGTCCTCGAGGTCGCGGGCCGGCCCGGGAAGGCGAAGGTGGAGTTCGCCTTCGTGAGGAACCGTCCCGCGAGCGTCGAGACGCCCCGCACCTGAGGCGGTCCGCGGCCGCGGCGGCAGAAGGAGCGCCGCTCCCCGGGCGAAAGGGGTCAGGAGATGAGGGCGCGGAGCCGGGCGACGTCGGGGATGACGAATCCGTCCGGTTCCGTCAGGACGAACCCCTCCTTGCCCCACCGGCTCATGATCCGGATGGACGTCTCCACGGTGGTCCCGGCGAGGTCCGCGATGTCCTGACGCGACAGCGGCACGGGAATAGCGGCCCGGCCTTCGTCCACGCGGCCGGCGGTGTCCACGAGGTCGAGGAGCGCCTGCGCGACGCGGGCCTCGACGGGACCGGTCATCTCGGATACCCGCTGACCGAGCTCGATCTGCCGGTCCATCATCATGCGGAGCAGCTGCCGGAGGATCTCGGGGTGACGGTCGGAGAGGCCGAAGAACTCTCTCTCGGGAACGTGGACGATCGTCGAGGGCTCCAGCGCGATCGCGGAGCCGGGGTAGGGCCGCCCTTCCCAGGCGGCGACGATTCCTACCGGGCTCCCCGGACCCACGATCCGCAGGATGATGCTGCGCGTCGGCGTGGACTTCACGATCTTGACGGCTCCGAGGGCCACGAATGACATCTCCGTCGCCCGGTCGCCCTCGGTGAAGATCGTGTCGCCCCGCTCGCAGACCTGGAGCCGGCACACCTGCGCCAAGGCCCTCGCTTCGGCCGGGTTCAGACAGCGGAACAGGGCGATCCGTTCGAGCAGGGCGAGTGACACGGTTTGCGAAACGAGGATACCAGCAGGCCCCTCGGCCCCCGGGCCGGGCGGGTAACATGCCCGTCACTTGAAGGACTTCTCCCGCTTTCTCTCCTACTTTTCGCGCCGCCCGAGGGCCTTCGTCCTCGGCTTCGGGACCATGGCCCTCTCGGCGGCCCTCTTCCTGGCCATACCCCGCATCGTGAGGCACGTCCTCGAGTCGCTCGAGAGGGAACCCTCCCCCCGCCTCATCGCCCTCTCCTGCGCGGTCGTCCTCGGCCTCGCCGCCGCGGACGCGTTTCTCTTCTTCTTCACCCGGCGCATCCTCATCGGCGCGTCTCGCGACGTGGAGTTCGAGATGCGCCGGGACCTCTTCGCGCATCTCCTGCGGCTCCCTCCCCGCTGGCACCGGAAGAGCCGCGTGGGAGACGTCATGAGCCGGGCCGTGAACGATCTCTCCGCCGTGAGGATGATGATCGGGCCCGGGATCATGCAGGCGGCGAACACCCTCGTCGTCGGGACGATCGCCGTCGGCCTGATGGCCCTGGCCTCCCCCGTCCTGACGCTCGTGGCCCTCGCGGTCCTTCCGTTCGTCGCGCTGGCGACACAGTTCATGGGCAAGGTCACGCACCGCCGTTTCACGGCGATCCAGGAGTTCTTCAGCGAGATCTCGGCGAGCGCTCAGGAGAACTTCAGCGGCGTCC
>CALMDF010000165.1 GCA_937864895.1 uncultured Holophagales bacterium
TTCCCGTGCGACCAGTTCGGCCACCAGGAGCCGGGGAACGAGGAGGAGATCAGGAGCTTCTGCTCGCTGAAGTACGACGTGACGTTCCCGATGTTCGCGAAGGTGGAGGTCAACGGGGACGGGACGCATCCGCTCTACAGGCACCTGAAGAAGGCCGCCCCGGGGCTCCTCGGCACCGAGGCGATCAAGTGGAACTTCACGAAGTTCCTCGTGGACGCCGAAGGGAAGGTCGTCACCCGCTACGCGCCGAACGACACGCCCGAGAGCCTCGAGAAGGACGTCGAGAAGCTCCTGAAGAAGGGGTAGCCCGCGCCGGTTCGGAGCGGAGGCCGCCGGGGTCGCCTCCTCCGCGGGACGGGATACCGTGGATCGCAATTTCGGAAGATAATGAAATTTCCTTCCGGAAGACGCGACGATGAAGGGCCCGACGGCCGTCCCTGACCTGGCGAGCGCTGCGGCGCCCGAGAGCGCTCCGTGCGTCCGGCGCCCCCTGGCGCGGACCCGTGACCGGTACTTTTCGAGGAAGGGCGAAGCCCCGGGGCGATCCGGCCCCGCGGCGGAGCCCTCGGACGACGAAAGGA
The DNA here is from genome assembly GCA_937864895.1 of uncultured Holophagales bacterium. GTDB lineage: Bacteria > Acidobacteriota > Thermoanaerobaculia > UBA5066 > UBA5066 > UBA5066. The sequence continues at coordinate 582 of CALMDF010000165.1, forward strand.
GCTGTTCATGCCGCCCGAAGTTGCTACCGCACCCGCCAAGACGGCCGAGGGGGCCGCCCCGAAGACGGAATTCCTGACCATCACCGACAACCGGACCGGGAAGGTCTACGAGGTCCCGATCGAGAACGGGACGATCAAGGCGCCCGACCTGAGGAAGATCAAGACGGGGCCGGACGACTTCGGCCTCATGACCTACGACCCCGCGTACATGAACACGGCGTCGTGCAAGTCGACGATCACGTTCATCGACGGGGACAAGGGGATCCTCGAGTACCGCGGCTACCCGATCGCCGAGCTGGCCGAGAGGACGTCGTTCCTCGAGACGGCCTGGCTCGTCCTGAACGGCGAGCTCCCGACGAAGGAGCAGTACGGGGAGTGGGTGGACGAGGTCACCGTCCACACGATGGTGCACGAGAACCTGACGAGCCTCATCAAGGGTTTCCGGTACGACGCCCACCCGATGGCGATGCTCGCCTCCTCGGTGGCGGCGCTCTCGACCTTCTACCCCGAGGCGAAGAACGTCCACGACCCGGAGAACCGGCACCGGCAGATCGTCCGCCTCATCGCCAAGACGCCGACCCTCGCGGCCTTCGCCTACCGCCACTCCATCGGCTTCCCGTTCGCGTACCCCGACAACGAGCTCTCGTTCGCGGGCAACTTCCTCCAGATGATGTACCGGGCCGCCGAGCCGAAGTACGTCCCGAACCCCGTCCTCGAGAAGGCGCTCGACGTCCTCTACATCCTCCACGCCGACCACGAGCAGAACTGCTCGACCTCCGCCATGCGCAGCGTCGGCTCCTCCGAGGTCGACCCCTACTGCGCCGCGTCCGCCGCGATCTCCGCGCTCTTCGGGCCGCTACACGGCGGCGCCAACGAGGCCGTCCTCAGGATGCTCAAGGGGATCGGCTCGAAGGCGAAGGTCCCGGCCTTCGTCAAGGACGTCAAGGAGAGCGGCGGCGAGGTGAAGCTGATGGGGTTCGGCCACCGCGTCTACAAGAACTACGACCCGCGCGCGAAGATCCTCAAGCAGATGGCCGACCAGGTCTTCGGCGTCACGGGTCGCAACCCGCTCCTCGACATCGCCCTCGAGCTCGAGCGGATCGCCCTCGAGGACGAGTACTTCGTCAACCGCAAGCTCTACCCGAACGTCGATTTCTACTCGGGCCTGATCTACCAGGCGATGAAGTTCCCCGTCGACATGTTCCCGGTCCTCTTCGCCATCGGGCGGATGTCCGGGTGGCTCGCCCAGTGGAACGAGATGATCCAGGACAAGGACCAGAA
>CALMDF010000166.1 GCA_937864895.1 uncultured Holophagales bacterium
CGGTCGCGGCGGCCGCAGAGGCGCGCCCCTGGGCGAACGCCTGGATCTTCGGACCGTACTCCTCGAGAGAGACCTTCTTCGCCCTGCCGAGCGCCTCGTCGGTCATGCCGACCTTGAGCATGTCGAGATCGGTCTCCGAGAGGCCGAGCCCCGCGAGGTTGCGTCCCATGACGATCCCCATCGCGTAGAGGGTCTTCTGTTCTTCGGTCGTCGGCTCGTTCGCCGCCGGGGCGGCCGCGGTGGCCGGGGCGGTCGCGCCGGCGTCCTTCTGGCAGCCGGCGAGGAACGTGGCGAGGACGAGGGCCGGAATGGCCGACGTGCGGGTGCGGAACATCGAGGACTCCTTTCTCCTGAGCTCGGTGGCCGCAGGAGGGAGCCCGGGCGGGCCGCCCGCGGGCGAGCGTCGGCGGATCCTACGCGGAACGACGCCCGGCGCGAAGAGGGATTTCCGGCAGAAGAACGAACGGTCGTGCTATTTTAAGAGAGATGGGCAAGGGAGACACGACCCGGGAGGCGATTCTGCGCCACGCCGTGGGACTCGCGAGCCGGGTGGGCCTCTCCGGCCTCTCCATCGGCCGCCTCGCCCAGGAGCTCGACCTCTCCAAGAGCGGCCTCTTTTCGCACTTCCACTCCAAGGAAGCGCTCCAGATCCAGGTGCTCGAGTACGGGGCCGCCCGGTTCGTCGAGAGCGTCGTCAGGCCCGCCCTCGAGGCACCGCGGGGCCTCCCCCGCATCCAGGCCCTCTTCGACCGGTGGCTCGCGTGGTCGGAGTCCGAGCCCTCCTCCGGCGGCTGCTTCTTCGTCGCGATGGTGACGGACCTCGACGACCGCCCCGGTCCCAGCCGGGACCTCCTCGTGACGCTGCAGCGGAGCTGGATGGGACTCCTGGCCGACGTCGTGCGGTCCGTCGTCCGGGAGGGACAGTTCCGCCCCGACGTCGACCCCGAACAGTTCGCGAACGACATGTACGGCGTGATGCTCGCCTACCACCACGCCTCCCGGCTCCTCGCCGACCCTGCCGCGGAGGCTCGCGCCCGGCGAGCCCTCGCCAGTCTCCTCGACGCCGGACGCACGGCGGCTTCCTGAAAGGAACCCCATGAGCGCTGACCTTCCCGAGAACGGGATCCGCTCGACCCTCCCCCCGCGCAGGCGGCTCCGCTTCTCGCTGCCGTTCCTGCGCCGCGGGGCCGCCGGGCCCCCGTCTCCGGCCCCGCGCGCCCCGAAGCGGACTCCGTGCGCCCGCGCCGGCTGCCCGCACACGGTCCTCGACGAGTGGGAAGAGTCGGGGCTCCTCTGCTCCGAGTGCGCCCTCGAGGAAGAGCTGCGCGATCGCGAGGCCCGCTGGGACAGGATGTACCCCGGCCGCTGACGCTCAGCCGGCGTTGGCCGCGGCCGCGAACGCCTCCCCGAGGCACGAGCGCGAGCGGGAGCACCCCTTCCTCCCGCACCCCCCGCACGAAGACCCCGCCGACGAGGCCCGCGGCCCGCGAAGACCCGTCCGCCACGGGGGCGTCGGACCGTGGAGGGAGAGGGCCTTCGCCCCGAGGAGCGCCGCCAGGTGCCCCGGCCCCGTGTCCGCCGAGACGACCCGGCCGGCCGCCAGGGCGAGGGCGAGGCTGTCGAGAAGGGGGAGCGTCCCGGCGAGGTTCAGGACCCCCGGCCTCCCGGGGCGATGGCCGGCGAGGCGCTCGTCGCCGAGGAGGACGAGCGGGGGCCCGGGCCAGCGCTCGAGCCACCCCGGTTCGAGGGACTTCGCCTCCGAGCTCGCCATCGGGAACCCCGCGGCGTAGCCCCCGGGGGAGAGCCCGAGCTCCTCCGCCATCGCCTCCCCGCGGGCCCTGAGCCGTTCGGCGAGAGGGGCGAGGCCGCGCTGCCCCTCGGACCACCCCTCCGCGGCGGAGCCGCCGAGCGCCACGACGACCCGCGCCGTGTTCTCGATCGCGTGCGGGGTCCGCGCCCGGTCGTACATCGGGACCTTCACGTGGAGCCACGGCCAGCGGCCTCGGCCCGCCCTTCTGGCGGCGCCGCTCCAGAGAGTCCAGAGCGAGGAGCGCAGGAGGCCCTGGAGGTCGACGACGAGGTCGTAGCGCCGGGCCTTCAGCCGCGAGGCGACCCGGTTCCTCTCGGACCCGAGCGCCCGGGCGCCCCGGGCGAGGGCTCCCCGGGCGTCGAGGACGACGGCCTCGCTCACCCAGGGGAGCCCGGCGACGAACGGCGCGCCCGGCGGCTCGACGAGCCAGTCGATCTCCGCCCCGGGGTACCGGAGCGCCAGCGCCGCGACGGCGGGGACGGCGTGGGCGACGTCCCCGAGGGAGGAGAGCTTGACGACGAGGATCCTCACGGCGGAAGGCATTCTCACGTCTCCGGCGCCCGGGGCGGGAATCGCCGTCTGCCTGGCGGAAAGCGCCCCATCCCCTCCGCCCGGCATTGCGTAGACTTCCCGCAAGCAACCTTTCCCCGCCCGGGAACGAACGGCAGAGCCCCCTTCGACAGAGGAGAGACGATGAACATCGACTGGGACCAGATCCTGCAGTCCGTCACCCAGACCGCCACGAACGTCGGCCTGAAGCTCCTCGGGGCGCTGGCCGTCTTCATCGTCGGCCGCTGGCTGATCCACCTCGCCGTGCGTCTCGTCTCCGCGGCGCTGGAGAGGCAGAAGATCGACCCGACGATCCTCCGATACGTCGCGTCGGTCATCAACGTCGCGCTGAACATCCTCCTCGTCGTCGCGATCCTGGGCTACTTCGGCGTCGAGACGACCTCGTTCGCGGCCCTCGTCGCCGGCGTCGGCCTCGCGGTCGGCGCGGCCTGGGCGGGCCTCCTCTCGAACTTCGCGGCCGGCGTCTTCGTCATCGTCCTCCGGCCGTTCAAGGTGGGGGACTTCATCCAGGCCGGCGGCGTCACCGGGACGGTCGTGAGGATCGGCCTCTTCGCCACCGAGATCCTGACGCCCGACAACGTCCACACGATCGTCGGGAACGCGAAGGTCTTCGGCGACAACATCATGAATTACTCGGCGTCGGAGTACCGGCGCGTCGACCGGACGGCCCAGCTCGCCCACGGCGTCGACCCGGCCGACGCGGTCGCCCGGCTGAAGGCCCGCCTCGCCGCGATCCCGAACGTGAACGCCACGCCCGCCCCCGACGTCGAGATCCTGGACTTCAACCCGATGGGCCCGGTCCTCGCCGTGCGCCCGTACACGCACACCGACCACTACTGGCAGGTCTACTTCGACACGAACCGCGTCATCAAGGAGGAGTTCGGGGCGGCCGGCTACCCGGTCCCCGAGCAGCACATGGTGATGCGGCAGGTCGCGGCGAAGGCCTAGGGTCCCGCCCGGAGGGAGGCCGGGGACTCCCCGGCCTCCCCGCCGCGCCGCGCGGTCCTGCGGCGGGCCTGCTATCGTCCGCCGCCCGCATGATCTCCTTCTCGAAAGTCTCCAAGCAGTACGGCCGGCAGGTCCTCTTCATCGACGCGTCGTTCCAGCTCAACCCCGGGGAGAAGGCCGGCCTCGTCGGCCCGAACGGCGCCGGCAAGACGACGGTCTTCCGGATGATCACGGGGGAGGAGCACCCCGACGACGGCGACGTGGCCGTCCCGAAGAAGCTCTCCATCGGCTACTTCCGCCAGGACGTCGAGGAGATGTCGGGGCGCTCCGTCCTCGAGGAGGCGATCGCCGGGAGCGGCCGACTGGGCGACCTCCACCACGAGCTGATGGACCTCGAGCACGCCCTCGCCGACCCCGCGCGGGCGGACGAGATGGAGAAGGTCCTCGAGCGCTTCGGCGAGGTCCAGCACGAGTACCAGCAGCGGGGCGGCTACGAGCTGGAGGCGAAGGCGAAGGAGATCCTCCAGGGGCTCGGCTTCCCGGACGAGGTCGTCGACGGCGACGTCGGCGCCCTCTCGGGAGGCTGGAAGATGCGCGTGGCGATGGCCCGGATCCTCCTCGGGCGGCCCGATGTCCTCCTCATGGACGAGCCGACGAACCACCTCGACCTCGAGTCGATTCTCTGGCTCGAGCGCTTCCTCCACGACTACCCCGGGACGCTCCTGATGACGAGCCACGACCGGGACTTCATGAACCGCGTCGTCGACCGGATCGTCGAGGTGGACGGCGGCGAGATCTTCACCTGGACCGGGAACTACGACTTCTACGAGCGCGAGCGCACCCTTCGCGAGGCGCACCGCGAGGCCGCCTATGCCCGCCAGCAGGCGATGTTCGCCAAGGAGCAGCGCTTCATCGAACGCTTCTCGACCCACGCCGCCAAGGCCGCGCAGGTGCAGAGCCGGGTGAAGAAGCTCGAGAAGATCGAGCAGATCGAGCTCCCCCGCCGGCGCAAGGTCGTGAGGTTCGACTTCCGCCAGCCGCCCCGCTCGGGGGACGACGTCGTCTCCCTCTCGGGGGTCGCCAAGCGCTACGGCTCGCGCGCCGTCTACGACGGCTTCGACTTCCTCGTCCGGCGC
>CALMDF010000167.1 GCA_937864895.1 uncultured Holophagales bacterium
TTCGGGTCGACCCCGAAGAGGTCGATCCACTCGGGGACGATCCTCCCGGTGGGGCCTCCCTGGCGTCCCGTCCGCCCTCCGCGGGCGAAGGGCGACGCTTCGCGGGCGGACTCCCTGCGGATCGTCTCGGCGACGCCGCCGAGGCGCCCCGTGCCGTCCAGAATGGCGACGCGCCGCTCGCCCATGCCCTTCACGGCGAGGAGGGCGGGGACGACCATCAGGGCCGCCATCAGGAACGGGGCGAGGACGGTCATGACGAGGAAGGACGGCTTCCTCACCGTCTCGCGGTACTCGCGCTTCAGGACGGCCCAGAGTTTCCTCACGCCGCCACCTCCGCGGCCGCGGCGCCCCCGACCGCGTCGAGGAAGACCTCCTCGAGGGAGGGGGCGACGACCTCGAAACGCAGCACGCGCAGACGGCCCACCGCCGCGCCGAGGACGTCCTGCGCGTCGGAGCCCGGGACGAGGCGCAGCTCGGCCCGGTTCGTGTCGACCCGCGCGGAGAGGATCCCGGTCAGCCCGCCGAGGAACGTCCCGTCCCCCTCGAACTCGAGGTGGACGGCATTCGTCCCGCCGGAGGCCTTCACGTCGGCCAGGGGCCCGGCCCGCACGACCTTGCCGTCGTGGACGAGGACGATCTCGTCGCAGAGCTTCTCGGCCTCGCCCATCTGGTGCGTCGAGAGGAGGATCGCCTTCCCCTCCGCGGCGAGCTCCCTCAGGAGACGCCTCACGAGAACGACGTTCACCGGGTCGAGCCCCGAGCCCGGCTCGTCGAGGACGACGAGCTCCGGGTCGAAGAGGAGGGCTCCGGCGAGCTGGACCTTCTGCTGGTTCCCCTTCGAGAGCTCCTCGACCTTCGCGTCCCTCTTCTCCCAGAGCTCGAAACGCCGCAGCCACCGTTCGGCCGCGGGACGCATCGCCGCGGGGGGGCGCCCCTTGATCTCGGCGAGGAAGAGGAGGTGGTCGAGGACGCGCATCTTGCGGTAGAGGCCGCGCTCCTCGGGGAGGTAGCCGAGCCGGTCGCGCGCCTCGGCGACGCCCGCCCCGAAGAGCTCGACGCGACCCCGGTCGGGGAGGAGGACCCCGGTGATCATCCGGAGGGTCGTCGTCTTCCCGGCGCCGTTGCGGCCGAGTAGGCCCGTGATCCGGCCGCGGGCGACCTCGAAGGAGACGCCGTCGACGGCCTTCACCTTCCCGTAGTGCTTCACGACGTCGAGGACGGAGAGAACGTGGCTCACGGCGCGGGATCTTACGCACCCCGGGAAGAGGGTGCGCGGGGAGAGCCCTTCCGGGCCGGAAACGTCAGGTGTTGTAGCGGGAGCAGAGGTAGCTGATGCCGACGCCCATGACGTTCTCCCAGGCCTTCTCCACGTCCTCGGAAAAGGCGGGGTCGCAGGCCCTCACGGTCTTCAGGAGGCTGTCGAGCCAGAGGTCGTAGTACTCGGCGCCGATCCCGAGCTGCCGGGACCCGTGCCGCTCCGCGAGCGGGAGGAGGTACCTCTCGGGCCCGTTTTCCTCGTCCCGCGCGGCCAGGAGCATCGTGTCGAACGAGGCCCGGAGGGCGTCCTTCTGGCGGTCGAAGTCGGTCCCGGAGAACTTCTCGCGGACCTTGGGCGAGGAGCCCAGGAAGTTCCCGTAGAAGATGTCGAGGAAATCGGGGTCCGCCGAGCAGCGCTTCAGGCTCTCTTCGAACTTCCGGAGTGTCTCAGCGTCCATCGTCCCCTTTCCGCACACGAATCGTAACCGGTGTGGCCTCCACGTGGGGGGAAAGGTGCGTGCGATCGCGTTTCCGTGGGGGGCCGGCAGGGCCGCTCACGCGGGCCGCGGGCCTCCGATCGCAGCGGCCCGGGAATCGAGACCGACCTGCCCGGAGACGTTCAGCGAGGGGCGCCGGCCGTTCGGGTCTCGGCCAGCGGGACGAGGATCTCGTTCTTCCGGAGGAACCAGGGAGTCCAGGGCGGGTCGTAGCGCGCGTAGACGGCCGGGCCGGACGGGGTGAACCCCGCCGCGTCCAGCTTCCCGAGAAGGTCGCGGGCGATCGCGTCGAACTTCTCGGCTCCCCAGGTCCCACTGAACGTCACGGCGGCGACGCGCCTCGCGGGCACCTCCCGGAGCGTCACCCGCGGGTCGTCCGGCTTCGGAAGGGTCTTCATCGTGTGCTCCGACGGCATGACGAAGGCGACGGTCCACCCCTCGGGGGTCTTCTCCTGGGCCACGGGGGCCGTCATCGCGATCTTCATCCCGTCGCGCGAGCCGAGGCGGCGCTCCTGGGCCACCGGGGCGGTCATGGCGATCTTCCGGCCGCCGTCGTTGCCGCCGAAGATGTAGCCCGCAATCCGGCGGAAGCCTTCATTCCCGCCCCCGCCGAACTCGCCCTCGACCTGCGTCTCGGCGACGACCATCGGCTCGTAGAGCCGCACCTCGAAACCGTCTCTCTTCTCGAGGACGCGGTGCTTCGGTTCCTCGGTCGCCATCGCCACCTCCGCGGCGGTCGCGAGGAGGAGGAGAGCCAGGGTCGCGGCGCGCCGGATCGTTTCCATCGTTCGCTCTACGACGCGGATCGGCTCCCGGACTTCGAAGCGAAGGGCGAGCCGTAGACTGCGGCTCGTGACCGGACTCGGCCTCGCTCTCGTCGTCGGCGTCCCCCTCCTCGTTCTCCTCGTCGTCCTCGAGGGGAAGAGGCAGGGCCGGATCTACGGAAAGCCCAGCGCCCGCCCGAACCTCGCGGGGGCGGGGCTCCTCGAGCTCCAGAAGCACCTCCAGGCAGACCGGAGGGTGGACACCCTCGTCGAGCAGGTGAGGGACGAGGCAGGGGAGACGCGGGAGGACGGTTCCGGGGAGAGGCTGGAGACGGGAAGGGGCGCCCGTCCGGGCGCCCCTTCGACCTGACCGGGCTCGCTGCGCCGGGCCGGATCAGCCCTTCGCCCGGGCCTCCAGCATCTTCTTCCTCGTGCAGGCGATGAGGCCGCCGGCGTCGATGATCGCCTGGCGGGCGGGCGGGAGCGGGACGACGTCCCACGACTTGCCGGTCGTCCGGTTCACGACCTTTTTCCCCTCGACGACGACCTCGTCGCCGATCGAGGCTTCGACCCCGGGCGCGGTGATGATGTTGAGCCCGAGGTTGATCGAGTTCTGCAGGAAGATCCGCGCGACGTCGCTCGCGACGATCGTCAGCTCCCACCCCTTGAGGCAGGAGACGGCCTGCTCGCGCGAGGAGCCGCAGCCGAAGTTCTTCCCGCCGACGAGGACGGAGCCGGGCGGGACCTCCTTCGCGTTCAGCTTCGCGTTGAGCGCCGGGTCGTTCGCGAACGCGAACTGCGGCGTCTCGGTGGGGAGGACGGTGGCCATGTAGCGGCCCGGGTAGATGACGTCGGTGGAGACGTCGTCCCCGACGACGAATGCGACCTTGCCCATGTCAGCTCCCCTTCCTCGGGTCGGCGAGGACGCCGGCCACGGCCGAGGCGGCGGCGACGGCGGGGGAGCAGAGGTAGACCTCCGACTTCGGGTTCCCCATCCGCCCCTTGAAGTTCCGGTTCGTGGTGGAGACGGCGACCTCGTTGTCGCCGAGGGCCCCCTCGTGGACGCCGAGGCACGGGCCGCAGCCGGCGTTCATGACGACGGCGCCCGCCCTCATGAAGTCGGAGACGTAGCCGCGGTCGAGCGCCTCCTGGAAGACGCGCCCCGAGGCGGGGAAGACGAGCATCCGGGTCCCCTGGGCGACCTTCTTCCCGCGGATGATGTTCACGGCGGCCTCGAGGTCGTCGATCCGCCCGTTCGTGCAGGAGCCGATGACGACCTGGTGGACCTTCACGCCGGCGACCTCGGAGATCGGCTTGACGTTGTCGACCGTGTGCGGGCAGGCGATCTGCGGCTCGAGCGTCGAGACGTCGACCGTGACGACCCGCTCGTACACCGCGTCGGCATCGGGGACGACCGGCTCGACCGGGTCGGTGACGCCCGCCTCCTCGCGGAGGTAGCGGAGCGTCTCCTCGTCGGCCGGGACGATTCCCGACGTCGCGCCCGCCTCGACCGACATGTTGCAGACGGCGAGACGGCCGGAGGTCGACATCTTCCGCATCGTCTCGCCGTGGAACTCGAGGACGCGGAAGTTGGCTCCCTGGGCCGTGAGCTTGCCGACGAGGTGGAGGATCAGGTCCTTCGGGCCGACGTGCGGCGGGAACTCCCCGTTCACCTCGACCTTGATCGTCGGCGGGACCTCGACGTTGAGGGCGACGCCGAGCGTCCAGACGGAAGCCATCTCGGTGGCGCCGATGCCGAACGAGAAGGCGCCGAGGGCGCCGTGGCTCGTCGTGTGCGAGTCGGTCCCGACGACGACCTGCCCGGGCCGCACGTAGCCGTACTCGGGGAGGATCTGGTGGCAGATGCCGCCGACGTCGCCGCGGACGTCGTGGAAGCGGGAGATCCGGTGCGCGTCGACGAACTCGCGGATCTTCTTCTGGTTCGACGCGGTCTTCGGCGACTCCGCCGGGACGCGGTGGTCGAAGATGATCGCGATCTTCGAGACGTCCCAGGGGTGGGCCGTGACGCCGGTCCCCTCGTAGATCTCGAGGAACTGGTTGATGACGAGCGCGGCGTTCTCGTGGCTCATCGCCACGTCGACGCGCGGCTCGACGACGTCCCCTGCGGTCACCTCGGGTAGGCCCGCGGCCCTTGCCAGGATCTTCTCGACGACGGTCTTGCCCATGGGGGTCTCCTTAAACGACTCCCTCGGCCTTCAGGCGGGCCACGTCGTCCGCGACGTAGCCGATCCGGCCGAGGATCTCTGTGGTGTGGGCGCCGAGGCGCGGGGGCGGCGCGTCGATCGAGCCGGGGGTCTTCTCGAGCTTCGCCGTCAGGTTGAAGAGGGGGAGCGTCCCGACGCCCGGGGTCTCGACGCTCTCCAGCGTCTTCCGGTGGATGACCTGCGGCTGCTTCAGGGCCGCCTCCAGCGAGAGGATGTCGCCGGAGGGGACGTCCTTCGCGTTGAGAAGGTCGACCCACTCCGAGGTCGACCTCTCGGCGAGCTTCGCCTCGAGGAGCGGCGTGAGCGCCTGGCGGTTCTTCTTCCGCGTGTCGCGCTCCGCGAACCGCGGGTCGGCCTTCAGCTCGGGGACGCCGAGGACGTCGCA
>CALMDF010000168.1 GCA_937864895.1 uncultured Holophagales bacterium
CAGACCTCCTTGATCTCCTCGCGCTTGTTCGCGTGCATCTTGAGGAGGCGGCCGACCCTCTCGTTCGTCTGCTTGGTGGCGTTGTAGACGCCGGAGCCGGCGTCGAGGTGCCCCGAGTAGACCCGGAAGAAGGCGAGCTGGCCGACGAAGGGGTCGGTCATGATCTTGAAGATGAGACCCGAGAAGGGGGCGTCGTCCTTCGTCTCGCGCCAGGTCTCCTTGCCGTTCTCGTCGATGCCCTTGATCGGGGGAATGTCGACGGGGGACGGGAGGTACGCGATGACGGCGTCGAGGAGCTGCTGCACCGCCTTGTTCTTGAAGGCGGAGCCGCAGACGACCGGGTGGAGCCGGCCGATGATCGTCGCCCTGCGGAGGGCGGCCTTGAGCTCGGCCGACGTCGGGATGATGCCCTCGAGGTACTTGTGCATCAGCTCGTCGTCGGTCTCGGCGATCGCCTCGATCGCCTTCTCCCGCCAGGCGGCGAGCTCGGCTCGGTGCTCCTCGGGAACGTCGACGGTCTGGAACTCGGCCCCGAGGGCCTCGTCCCGGAAGTCGTAGGCCTTCTCCTCGAAGAGGTCGATGACCCCGCGGAAGGTCTCGGCCGAGCCCCAGGGGAGGATGATCGGAACCGGCTTTGCGGCCAGCTTCGAGATCATCATCTCGACGCAGCGGTCGAAGTCGGCGCCGACGCGGTCCATCTTGTTGACGAACGCGATGCGGGGGACCCCGTAACGGTCGGCCTGGCGCCAGACGGTCTCGGACTGCGGCTCGACCCCGGATACGGCGTCGAACACGGCCACGGCGCCGTCCAGCACGCGGAGGGAACGCTCCACCTCGGCGGTGAAGTCGACGTGCCCCGGCGTGTCGATGATGTTGATCCGGGTGCCCTTCCAGGCGCACGTCGTCGCGGCCGAGGTGATCGTGATGCCGCGCTCCTGCTCCTGGACCATCCAGTCCATCGTCGCGGTCCCTTCGTGAACCTCGCCCAGCTTGTAGCTGACGCCGGTGTAGAAGAGGATCCTCTCGGTAGTCGTCGTCTTACCGGCATCAATGTGAGCCATGATGCCGATGTTCCGGCAGTTTTCGAGCGCGTGCGTTCTCGCCATAAAGGTTGTGTTCCCGACCTCGGTCGTGTCTGCGCCGTCGAACCCTCCCGGGCTTCGCGTTTCCGCGACCTCGGGCGGGTTCCGCACGCTGTTATGCGTGGCCCGGTTCGGTTGTTCCCGCGGACCTTGCTGCCCCATCTCTGGAGCGACCGGTTTCCACGGCTTCCGGGCATTCCCGGGGAGGCCGCCGTCGACCGGCCGCCTCCCTTTCCGTGCAGGCGACTACCAGCGGTAGTGCGCGAAGGCTTTATTGGCCTCCGCCATCTTGTGGGTGTCCTCCCTCTTTTTCACGGAGTTGCCGCGGTTGTTGGCCGCGTCCAGGAGCTCGCCGGCGAGCTTGTCCCGCATGGTCTTCTCGCCCCGAGCCTGCGAATAGTTGATGATCCAGCGGATCGCGAGGGACATGCGACGGTTCTGCTTGACCTCGACCGGGACCTGGTAGGTCGAGCCGCCGACCCGGCGGGACTTGACCTCGAGGGCCGGCTTGACGTTCTCCAGGGCCTTCTTGAACGTCTTGAGCGGATCGTCCTGCGTCTTGCCCTCGATCTGCTTCATGGCGCCGTAGAAAATCCCCTCGGCGGTGGACTTCTTGCCGCGCTCCATGACGCAGTTGATGAACTTGGTTACGAGCTGGGACTGGTAGAGCGGGTCCGGGAGGACCTCGCGCTTGGGTACTTCGCGGCGGCGCGGCACGTCTCTGTCTCCCTTACGACTTCGGGCGCTTGGCGCCGTACTTGGAGCGGGACTGCTTCCGGTTGGCGACGCCGACCGCGTCGAGCGTCCCCCGGATGATGTGGTAGCGGACGCCAGGGAGGTCCTTCACGCGGCCGCCACGGATCATGACGATGGAGTGTTCCTGGAGGTTGTGACCGATCCCGGGGATGTAGGTCGTGACCTCGATACCGTTGGTGAGCCGGACGCGGGCGATCTTCCGGAGAGCCGAGTTCGGCTTCTTGGGAGTCGTCGTCTTGACCTGGGTGCAGACCCCCCGCCGCTGCGGGCAGGACTGAAGGGCAGGCGACTTCGTCTTGTATCGAACGGCTTCGCGTCCCTTACGAACGAGCTGGCTGATCGTCGGCATCAGGCTTCCTCGGTTCCTCTTCCCCGCCGGAGAGACGACTTTTCGGCCCGTAGGGCCGCTGTTTCCCCGGTTTCTGCGATGTCGGATCGCCCTCCCGGCCGGCCATTGGGGCGCGGGCCGAGGGGCGAAACCGGCAGAGAGTACGTGTAAGTTCCCGGGCTGTCAACCCTATAGGGCTCGCCCGGCTGGCTCCGTTCGTCCCGGGCGCCGAAACCCGACCGTCGGGCCTCGCCAGGGGGGGCTGGGGGGGTCCTCGGGGGGCCCGGCGGGCCGGGTCCCCCGAGAGTGTTTCAGATTTCCTCGTCCAGGTCCGCCGCCACGACCGGCGCGTCGTCGTCGTAGAACGGCTCCTCGGTCTCGTCGGGCTGGACGGGGATCTCCTCCCTCTCCAGCTCGATGTTCCGGTAGTAGTCCATGCCGGTGCCCGCCGGGATGAGGCGGCCCACGATGACGTTCTCCTTGAGGCCCCTGAGGAGGTCCACGCGGCCGGCGATGGAGGCCTCGGTCAGGACGCGGGTCGTCTCCTGGAAGGAGGCCGCCGAGACGAAGGAGTCCGTCGAGAGCGACGCCTTCGTGATCCCGAGGAGGAGCGGGCGCCCCTGCGCCGGCTTCCCGCCCGCCACGACGATCCGTTCGTTCTCCTCGCGGAAGCGGAACTTGTCGACCTGCTCGTCGATCAGGAACTCCGTGTCGCCGACCTCCTCGACGCGGACGCTCCGCATCATCTGGCGGACGATGACCTCGATGTGCTTGTCGTTGATGCCGACGCCCTGGGAGCGGTAGACCTCCTGGATCTTGTCGGTCATGTACCGCTGCAGCTCCTTCTCGCCCTTGACGGCGAGAATGTCGTGCGGCGACGGATCGCCTTCGGTGAGGGAGTCGCCGGCCTCGACGCGCTCCCCTTCCTGCGCCATGACGTGGGCGCCGCGCGGGACGAGGATGTCGCGCTTCTGCCCGTCCTCGGACTCGACGACGAGCTTCTGCTGGCCCTTGACCGTCCCGGCGTGCCGGACGACGCCGGACACCTCGGTGATGACCGCCGGCTCCTTCGGGCGCCGCGCCTCGAAGAGCTCGACGACGCGGGGAAGACCACCGACGATGTCGCGGGTCCTCTTCTTCTCGGTCGGCCTCTTGGCGAGGGCGTCGCCGGGGTTGACCGTGTCGCCGTCGGCGACCATGAGGTGCGCCGGGATCGGGAGCGCGTAGCGCCGTTCTGTCCCGTCGACCCCGAGGACGACCATCTGGGGAGACCGCTTCTCCGTCGTGCCCATCGTCTCGACGACGATCTTCTGGGACTTGCCCGTGACCTTGTCGGTCTCCTCGCGGAGGTTCTCTCCCTCGATGATGTCCTTGTAGACAACCTTGCCCGCGATCTCCGACAGGATCGGCGAGGCGAACGGGTCCCACTTGACGAGGTCGTCCCCCGGCTTCACGTCCCCGCCGTCGACGACCTGCAGCTCGGAGCCGTAGGCGAGCGAGTAGCGCTCCTTCTCGCGGCCCTTCGCGTCCAGGATGACGAGCTTGCTGTTCCGGTTGACGATGACCTCGGTGCCGTCGTTCTTCCGGACCGTGAGGGCGTTGAGGATCCGGACCGAGCCGGGGTTCTTCGCCTTGTGGCGCGCCGTCTCGGCGATCCGGGCCGTGCCGCCGTAGTGGAACGTCCGCATCGTGAGCTGGGTGCCGGGCTCGCCGATCGACTGGGCGGCGATGACGCCGACCGCCTCGCCGATGTCGACCATCCGGCCCGTCGCGAGGTTGCGGCCGTAGCACTTGCGGCAGACGCCGCGCCGGGTCTCGCAGGTGAGGACCGAGCGGATCTTGACCCGCTCGATGCCCGCCTCCTGGATCGCGGTCGCGATCTCCTCGGTGATGAGGTCGTTGGCCGCCACGATCGTCGCGTCCGTCGCGGGGTCGTAGACGTCCTCCTGGACGAAACGGCCGACGATGCGGTCGCGGAGCGCCTCGAGGATCTCGCCCCCCTCGACGATCGCCGTGACGGTGATTCCGTCCAGGGTGGCGCAGTCCTCTTCGTTGATGATGACGTCCTGCGCGACGTCGACGAGCCGGCGCGTCAGGTAGCCGGAGTCGGCCGTCTTCAGCGCGGTGTCGGCGAGGCCCTTGCGGGCGCCGTGGGTCGAGATGAAGTACTCGAGGACGGAGAGGCCCTCGCGGAAGTTGGAGATGATCGGCTGCTCCATGACCTCGCCGGAGGGCTTGGACATGGGGCCGCGCATCCCGGCGAGCTGCCGGACCTGCTCCTTCGAGCCTCGGGCTCCCGAGTCGGCCATCATGTAGATGGGGTTGAACTCGTTCCCCGGGGCCGCGTCGGCCGCCTTCATCTCCTTGAACATCTCGTCGGAGACGGACTCGGTCGCGCGGTGCCAGATGTCGATGATCTTGTTGTGGCGCTCGCCGTCCGTGATGGCGCCCTGCTGGCGCTGGTTGTCGACCTCGAGGACGTCCCGGCGGGCCTTCTCGACCAGAGCGGTCTTCCTGGCCGGGATCCGCATGTCCTCGACGCCGATGGAGATGCCCGCGCTCGTCGCGGCCGTGAAGCCGAGGGCCTTGACGATGTCGAGGATCTCGACCGTCCGCTCGAGCCCGAGGTTCACGAAGCAGTAGTTGACGAGGTCCTGCAGGCCCTTCTTCTTGAGCACCCCGTTGATGAACGGGATGTCCGGCGGAAGGTGCGCGGACAGGAGCACGCGTCCGACGGTCGTCTCGATCCGCTCGGCGTGGCACTCGATGGGCTCGGTGTGGACGATGTCCTGGTCGTTCAGGACCTGGCTCTCGAGGTCGATGAGCCGGCCCGTGAAGCGTACCGTGATGCCGGCGTGGGTCTCGACCTCGCCCGCGTGCTGCGCGAGGAGCACCTCGTCGAAGCCCGGGAAGACCCGGCCCTCGCCCTTGCACCCCTCCTTGCGGCGGGGGAGGTAGTAGA
>CALMDF010000169.1 GCA_937864895.1 uncultured Holophagales bacterium
TGATCGTCGGCTGGCTGCCCGGGTTGATCATGACCCCAACGGCAAGATCTACCTCGTCGCGAACCGGCCGTAGGAGCTCGATCCTCGCCGGCAGGGCGATGGAGCCCGCCGCCCTCCGGAATGAGAAGGAGATATCGCGTCCGCGAGCACGGACCCTCGAGGTGTGACAATCCGGGGCGGGAGAGTGGATTCGTGAGACCCAGGACTCGGAATCGACGGTGGCTCCTCGGCGCCGCCGCAGTGCTCGTCGTCGCGACCTCGTGCGCGGCAGCCGAGCCGGGGGCGGGGTTGGCCTGCCCCGTGCTCGAGGGCCTCGCCGGGGACGGCGGACCGGTGTCGGAGGCCCCCTCGGAGGCGCCCGCCACGCCCTCGTCCTCGAAGGACGTAAACCAGGGCGCGAAGCTCGATTCGTGGGCGCCCCCGAAGCGGAGCTTCGCGATGGCGGCCGGGCAGACCCTGCTGATGAACCTGCTGCCCTGGGCCTACGGCCGCTACGGCTCGCAGTCCCAGTTCGCATTCATCTCGTGGGACACGCTCCGCAACAACCTCGAGACGGGCTTCACCTACGACAGGGACGAGTTCCGGACCAACCAGTACTCGCACCCGTACCACGGGGCCCTCTATTTCGGCGCGGCCCGCCAGAACGGGTACTCGTTCTGGGAGTCGGGAGTCTTCACGTTCTTCGGGAGCATGGTCTGGGAGGTCACGCTCGAGTCGCAGCCACCGGCGATAAACGACCTCGTCAGCACGACGCTCGGCGGGATGGACCAGGGAGAGATCATGTACCGGCTCGGGAGGCTCCTCCGCGACGAGACGGCCCGCGGCGGCGAGCGTTTCTGGCGGGAGCTCGGAGGCGCGTTCGTCGACCCGATGGGCGGCCTCAACCGCCTCATCCGGGGCGAGCTGAAGGGCGCTCGCGAGAACCCGCCCGACCGCTTCCCGAGCCGCTTCGTCGTCGACCTGGCAGGCTTCGGGCAGAGCCGCGCGGGCGGCCCCGGGGAAGACGACCCTCCGGACCAGCTCGGGCTCGCGCTCCGGCTCCGCTACGGGGACCTGTTCGACGGGGAGCACCACGGGCCCTACGAGTTCTTCGAGCTCGCCCTCGACATGCCGACCTCGTCCCGCCTGCTCTTCTCGCGCGCCGAGACCCGCGGCGTCCTCTTCGACGGCCCGCTCGGGAACGGGGAGGGCCCCCGGCAGAGGCTCGCCCTGATGCTCCACTTCGTCTTCAACCAGGACGGAGGCCCGATCCCCTTCGGCGGAGAGTCCTTCGACCTCTCGCACCTGTCCCTGGTGCCGCTCCGGGGTGGGGCCGAGCTGCGGACGGAGGCGGGAGTCACGGTCTACCCGATAGCCGCCCTCGGTGTCGACCACGAGGACGTCGGCTTGGCCCTCTACGGGCGGGACTACGACTACGGCCCTGTCGCCGGCGTCCAGGCGTCGGCCCGCATCCGGCGGCGGGAGACAGACCTCGTGGGAATCGGCTGGAGCAGCCTCTGGCAGTCGACCTTGGACGGAGTCAGCCGCGGGAGCCGCCTCCAGCGGTTCTCTGCGGAGGCGAGGGTGCCCTTCCCAGGAGACCGCCTTTCCGTCGGCGCGGAATGGGCCTGGTCGCGGCGGACGACGACGTACGACGCATTTCCGACGGTCGAGACGTCCGGCTCGACGGTACGGGTCCTCGTGGCCGTGACTTTCCGATGAGGAGGACCTCGTGAAGCCGATGAGGCCCATCGTTCTCGTCGAAGCGCTCGGGCGGGGGCTCGGCGCCGCGGCGCTGGCCGTGTCGCTGGCCGCGCCCGCCGTCGCCCAGGACCGTCCCTGGGAGGTGACGCTCGTCGGCGGGGCGGCATTCGGCAGCCGGGTCGTGACCCTGCAGGACCTGGAGACCCGCATCGACACCGCGGGCCTCGCCGGCGTGCGTGTCGCCCGGGCGCTGAACCGTTCGTTCCGCCTCGAGGCCGGGTGGACGCACACGTCCGCCGACCTCGTCTCGCGCGATCCGTCGGCCGGGGAGCCCTACCGGAAGAGCGGCGAGGTGGACACCGACTGCTTCGAGCTCGACGTCTTCTACGAATTCGGCGGCGCGGCGACCCGGGGGTACTTCGGGCTCGGGGCCGGGGCGATGTCGATCTCGCCTCCCGTGCCGACCCTCTCGGAGTCCCAGACGCGCTTCGCCGCGAACGCGGCGGTCGGTCTGCGGCAGGCGCTCGGGTCCCGCTTCGCCCTGCGGGTCGAGGGACGGTACCGGTGGCGCGACGGAAAGTCGCGCGTCGGCACGATCTACTGCGGCGAGGGGGAGTGCGTTCCCTTCACGACGAACTGGTACACGAGCGAGGAGTTGACGCTCGGCCTGAGCTACAGCTTCTGACGCCTCTTCCCCCCGGAGGGGGTGCCGGACGGCGTCCGGGGTACGAGGCGGAGGGTGCGGCCTGGCGGGTTGAAGTGAACCGGTAGGACCTGACGGCCCTCCCGTTTTTTGTCTTTCTCACCCCCGTCGCCGGAGAGAGGATGGCCCCGTGAAGGCGATGCTCCTCGACGCGCCCGGCCGGACCCTTCGGATGGCTCTCGTTCCCGATCCCGTCCCCGCGAGGGGCCAGGTGCTGATCCGGGTCTCGGCCTGCGCCGTCTGCAGGACCGATCTCCACGTCGTGGACGGCGACCTGCCCGACCCGAAGCTCCCGCTCGTCCTCGGGCACGAGATCGTCGGGGTCGTGGAGGCGGCCGGGGCGGAGGCCGCCCGCTTCGCGGTCGGGGCGAGGGTGGGAGTGCCGTGGCTCGGCTCGACGTGCGGCCGCTGCCGGTACTGCTCCGAGGGGGACGAGAACCTCTGCGACGAGGCGCGGGTCACCGGGTACCACCTCGACGGCGGCTTCGCGGAGCTCACCGTCGCGGACGAGCGTTTCTGCCTTCCGATCGCCGGGGAGTTCTCCGACGTCGAGGCGGCGCCCCTCCTCTGCGCCGGCCTGATCGGGTACCGGACCCTCCGGATGGCGGGCGACCCGCGCAAGGTCGGGATCTGGGGCTTCGGGGCGGCGGCGCACCTCGTTGCGCAGGTGGCCCGCTTCGAGGGCCGGGAGGTCTTCGCCTTCACTCGGCCCGGCGACGCCGCCTCGCAGGACTTCGCGCTCGCCCTCGGGGCCTCGTGGGCGGGGGGCTCGGACGAGCCTCCCCCGGAGCCGCTCGACGCGGCGCTCGTCTTCGCGCCCGTCGGAGCGCTCGTCCCGGCCGCCCTCGGGTCCGTGAGGAAGGGCGGCGTCGTCGTCTGCGGCGGCATCCACATGTCCGACATTCCCTCGTTCCCCTATTCGCTCCTCTGGGGGGAGAGGATCGTCCGATCGGTCGCGAACCTGGCCCGGAAGGACGGGGAGGAGTTCCTCTCGCTCGCGGCACGGGCCAGGGTCAGGAGCCACGGCCGGCCGTATCCGCTGGAACGGGCGAACGAGGCCCTCGCCGATCTCCGGGAGGGGCGGCTCGAGGGCGCGGCGGTCCTCGTCCCGTGAGCGCGCTCCTCTCCGGTCTCCTCGACGCGGCCCTCGACGCCTCGATCGTCTTCTCGTTCGACCGGAACGGCTTCAGGCGTCACGCGCGGGGATTCGAGCCGAAGGACCTCGAGGTCGATCTCGCGGGAAGGACGGTCCTCGTCACCGGGGCGAACTCCGGAATCGGCAGGGCGGCCGCGGGAGGGCTCGCGCGCCTCGGCGCCCGCGTCGTGCTGCTCTGCCGGGACGAGGCGCGGGGCCGGGAGGCGCTCGGCGAGCTGGAGCGGGAGACTCGAAGCCGGACGCTCGAGGTCGTCCGCCTCGAC
Source organism: uncultured Holophagales bacterium (assembly GCA_937864895.1). Lineage (GTDB taxonomy): Bacteria > Acidobacteriota > Thermoanaerobaculia > UBA5066 > UBA5066 > UBA5066. The sequence continues at coordinate 3,806 of CALMDF010000169.1, forward strand.
GTCTCCGACCTCGCGGACGTCCGGCGGGTGGCCGGGCTGTTCCGGGACGGGCGGGTCGACGCCCTCGTCCACAACGCCGGGGTCCTCCCGGACAGGCGCGTGACGACCCGGGACGGCCTGGAGCTCACGCTGGCGACGAACCTCGTCGGGCCTTTCCTCCTCACGAGTCTCCTGATGCCGGCCCTCGAGCGCGCCCGGGGGAGGGTGGTCCACGTTTCCTCCGGGGGGATGTACACGCAGCGGCTCGACGTGGTGGAGCTCTTCCGGGGGGGAGGGGAATCGTTCGACGGCGTCGTCCAGTACGCGCGGACGAAGCGCGCCCTCGTCGTCCTGAACGAGCTCTTCGCCGGGCGCTTCGCGGGGAGCGGCGTGACGTTCTCGGCCATGCACCCGGGTTGGGCCGACACGCCGGCCGTGAGGACGTCCCTCCCCCGGTTCCACGCCGTGACGAAAGCGATCCTCAGGTCTCCCGAGGAGGGTGCCGACACGGTCGTCTGGCTCGCCGCGAGCCCGGCCGCGGAGGGGAGGAGCGGCCTCTTCTGGTTCGACCGCGCCCCGGCCGCGACGACGCCTCTACCCGGGACCCGGGAGACGGCGGAGGAGATGGACCGGCTCGAGGCGGCCCTCGCCGCCGCGGCGGGCCTCGACGGGGCGCCTACTTCGCCCGCGGGAGAAGCGCGAGGCAGGAGGCGCAGAAGTCGGGGTTCTTGAGGTCGACGCTCTCGGGCCAGAGGGAGCGGTGCATGGGGCAGTCGTTCACGACGCAGTGGACGAGCCCGGCGGCGTGGCCGAGCTCGTGGGCGACCTCCACGCGCAGGCGGTGCGAGAGGACCTCCTCGGAGAGAGCGTTCTCCTCGGGCGGCCGGAGACGGGCCAGGGAGAGGACGCCCCTGCCGCCCGCGAGGTGAGTGAGGCCGAAGACGTAGGTGAGCGCCGGGACGAAGAGGTCGACGCCGACGAGGAGCAGGTTCAGCCAGCCCGGCTCGGGCGCGGGCACGAGCTCGAGGACGCTCGCGGCGTCGTACTGCGCCCGGGACCTGTCGTAGCTGGACGCAAGGGAGCCCCGGAAGAGGATCGACTCGCCGGGGAGGAGCGGCGGCGCGAGGCCGCTGAAGGCGCTCCTGACGTGGGAAGGAGGGACGTCCGCGGTGTGAAGGAGCCGGACCTTCACGGGCGGTCGATACCGTACTTCCGCATCTTGTTGTAGAGCGTCACCCGGTCGATCTCGAGCGCCCGGGCGGCCTGGGCGACGTTGAACCCCATCGTGGAGAGGATCTTACGGATGTGCGCTTCCTCGGCCGAGGCGAGCGTCATCGAGGC
>CALMDF010000170.1 GCA_937864895.1 uncultured Holophagales bacterium
AGACGCGCGGGTCGAAGCCCCGTCGCTCGGCGAGGACGCCGAACGTGTCCGCGGCCTGCTCGAGGATCTCGGCGCGGTGGGCGAGAAACAGTACCCGCGGAAAGCGCCCGAGCTCCGCGGCCACGGCCGCGAGGTCGAAGGCGGCGAGCCAGGTCTTCCCGAGGCCCGTGGCCATGACGACGAGCGATCGACCGCGGCCCTCCTTCCGTGCACGCGAGAGCGACGCGATTCCGTCGAGCTGCAGCGGGTGAGGCTCCGGTACGAAGGGCCGCGCGTCGGGGACGAACTCGCCGGGGATGGGTGCGGCGGCCGCTGCGCGGGCCCGTTCCGCGTAGCCAGAGACCCACTCGGCGGTGAGCGGGGCAGCCGAGAGCCAGAGGGCGTCGAAGGCCTCCCGGATGCGCGCGTAGGCGGCGGGCTGTGCCGATCGGTCGGCCCTCAGGTTCCACTCGACTCCTCCCTGGAGGGCGGAGCGCGAGACGTTGCTGCTGCCGACAAAGGCCGAGGCGAGGCCCGGCCCCTCGAAGATCCAGGCCTTGGGATGGAACGAGCTGCCCGGAGGGTCGAGAAGAGCAGTCTCGACGACGCGGGCGGCAAACGTCCCGGCGGACCGGACCGCCTCGCATTCCGTTCCGTCGTCCAGGTCGCTCCCGCCGGCCGCGAGGAAGGTCCAGGCGACGAGTCGGCGTAGCGCCCTCTCCTGGGTGATTGCGAGGTAGTCGCCGGTCACGAGGCGAATCCGGCAACCCCGGGCAACAGCGCGGTGGACGGCGTCGTGGAGGAGGAGAAGCCCGCTGTCCTGCACGAACGCCGCCACGATGTCCACGTGATCGGCGCGCGCGAAGAGGGGGACGACGTGCGCGAGAAAGGGATCGGGGACGCCGCCTGTCGCGAGAGGAGGGGCCGCCTGCACGCGGTAGTTCCCCTTGCCCGGGATGACGTGCCGAATGCCGCCGGTGGGGTCGGGGACGTCGCCGTCGTAGCGCGGGATGACGTGGACGTGGAGGTGCGGGACGGTCTGGCCCGCAGCGGTGCCGGCGTTGAAACCGACGTTGTAGCCGGCAGGTTTCAGCTCTTCGTCGAGTCGGGCCTTTACGACCAGGACCAGGTCGAAGATCGCCGTCCGCTCATCCGGTGTTGCTTCGAACCAGGTCGGGATCTCGCGGAACGGTATGACGAGCGTGTGCCCTCGGCTCACCGGGAACCCGTCCCGGATCGCGAAAGCGAGCTCGTTGTGCGCGACCCATTCGTGGCGAGGGCGCTTCAGGAACACGGAAACGCCGTACGGATCCACGTCCATGCATCGGGAAGGATTACACGAGATGCGCGGAGGAATGAGAGCGCCGGCATCGGTTGCCACCGATGCCGGCGCCCCATTCACTCAGTCATTCGCCAGGCCGCACTCGCCCCGGTCCCTCCTCAATACCCGTTCTCGCAGTAAGTGTCCGGCCCGGCCTTGATCTCCGTCGTCGTGTCGAGCTGGTCCTGCGGCTCCGCGTACTTCGGCTCGGCGATCTCGCCGGTGATGTGCGCGACCGGCGAGAAGCCCCAGTCGTTGGCCTTCGCCTTCCGCTGGAGGATGAGGGGCTTGGGGTTGCCCGCGAAGACGCGGAGGACCATCCGGTCGAAGGAGAAGACCATGTCGCCCTCGTCCTGGCCCTGCTTCATCGTGGGAACGTAGTTCTTCACGCTGCTCAGGGCGCACTTCACGGTGTCCTCGGCGACGGGGAAGTGCGTGGCGACGGTGAGGCGGGGCTTCGGGTCGATCTGGCTCAGGAGGTACCCGAAGGCCCCCTGCGGGGTATGGGAGCTGTCCTGGACCCTCTCCATGTCGCGGAGGATCGCCTCCCAGGTGGGCCCGCTGCCGGGCTCCGTGAGGCCCATGTTCTTCATCGCCCAGATCTCGGGGGGGACGACCATCTCGTGGATGAAGACGTCCACGCCCTTCTTCCCGGCGACGGCCTGCTGGATGCAGTGCCTCTCGGGGCGGGTGTCGCTCGTGTAGATCATCGACAGGCCGTTCCACTCGAGCTTGTAGCCGATGGAGCCCTGCCGGCAGTGGATGACCGGGAAGTGGGTGATCTTCACGCCGGTGTCGCGGTTGCGGTAGGCGACGTTGTCGCCGGGCTTCTGGCCGTAGTGCGTCCAGTCGAGCTCGATGGGGACGAGGGCGTAGCCGTCGCTCGGGTCGTCGTCGCCCACCGGGACGGGGTCGTGGGGGAGCCCCCAGCTCTTCCGGGTGGGGCGCTCGTAGTCGGTGTACCGCGTCCCCTGGAAGCTGAAGCTCTCCGAGTGCCACCGGCAGGCGTTGCGGAGGGCCTTGCAGAAGGCCTTCGTGCCGTCGTTATAGAGGTTGTAAGGCCACACCGGGTTGCGGACTCCGGAGGCGCTCGGCCCGAAGACGTAGAGGGGCGACTTGCGGTCTCCCGACGGCCCGAAGCAGTAGACGTGCGTCAGGTCGTTCATGTGGTCGCCGTGGAGGTGGTTCAGGAAGATCTTGTCCATCCTCCCGTATCCCACGCCCGTGGCGGCGTAGTTCCCCGAGACGCCGCAGCCGAAGTCGAAGATGGCCTGGTCCACGGGGGCGTTCTTTTCGGCGTCCCACCCCACCTCGACGAAGATGCTCATCTCCGCCTGCGCGCGGCGGACGGGCGGGATCATCGTCCCCATGAACGTGATGCGCATCTCGTTCTCTTCGAGCTTGTCGCCGACGACCTCGCCTTTGGCGTCGTAGGTCCAGGGGGTCATCTCGGTGAGGTCGTCGAAGTACTTGTAGCCGCGCGTGGGGGTGTTGGGGTCGGGGTAGCACGGGCTCGTGTCGGGGCAGGTGACGGCCGCCTCGGCCTTGCCGGAG
>CALMDF010000171.1 GCA_937864895.1 uncultured Holophagales bacterium
AACGGGGGCGGGCGTGCGCCCCCCCGCCGCCCCCCCCCGCTCGTCCTCGAAACAAATGACTCGGGCCGGACTGGCTCCGGGGGGGCGCTCCGGGGGGGCTGAGCTGCGCGCGCCCCCCCGAACCCCCCGGGGTAGCTCCTCGCGATCTTCTCGATAAATGACTCGGGCCGGACTGTAAGCCGGATTCTGTGGCCGGTCGGCTCGCGCCTTCCGGTCGGCGATCATTCCTCTGGGCCCGCGCCTCTCGACGGGGCTCGAGCAGCCAACCCGGAAACGTCGCCTCGCGGCGCGGGGGCGAGCACCCCTTCCGTTCCCCTATTCGGCCTTGCTCCGCGTGGGGTTTGGCCTGCCGACCCCGTTGCCGGGGTTCGCGGTGCGCTCTTACCGCACCTTTTCACCCTTACCCGGGCCCCCTCTCGGGAACCGAGGCGGTATGTTTTCTGTGCCACTTTCCTTCGGGTCGCCCCGACCGGGATTTCCCCGGCACGCTGCTCGCTGGAGTCCGGACTTTCCTCCCCTCGTTCGGTCGCACCGTCCGAGCGGCGATCGCCCGTCCGGCCCGAGTCGCTTCGAGGATACCCCGCCTCAGGTCGCGAGCCAGCGGAGGAGGATCGCCCAGCCCTCCTCCGTCAGGAGGTTCTGTTCCGCCGAACGCCAGGCGTAGAGAAGGGAGACCATTCCGGCGCCGGCGAGGAGGACGAGGGATACCCTCCCCGACCGCCAGATCTCCTTCCACGCGGCGACGAAAACGAACGGCGCGACGGTGAGGACGTACCGCGGGAGATCGATCTCCCGGAGCGGCGACAGGAGCGCGATGTGCGCGAGGACGAGGGCCGACTCGAGCTTCAGACCGTCGATCCAGAGCTTCGCCGCCGCGAGCGCGAGGATGAGGAAGACGGCGAGGTGCATCTCGGCCGACTCCCACTCCGTCCGCTCGACGAGCTCCCAGATCGGCTCGAACGGCGCGAAGGACCTCTTCGACCCGTGCACGTTCATGAAGGCGAGCGGGCTGCCCAGAACTTTCCAGTGCCAGAGGAAGACGAGCCCGAGGGGCAGGCCCGAGAGCGCGGTCCCCGCCACCGCGAGCAGGCGCCGGCCCTTCAGGAACACGAAGAGGCCGAGGACGGCGACGAGGAGGACCCCGTTGATCCTCGTGACCGTCGCCAGGGCCGCCATCGAGAACGCCAGGGCGTACCGTTCCTCGTGCCAGGCCCAGACGGCGACGAGCACGAAGACGGCCATCAGCGCCTCCGTCGAGCCCAGTGCCCGGTAGAGGACGTGGCGGGCCGGCAGGAGGACGAAGGCGAGGACGGCCACGAGGGCCGGGACCTCGGGGACGACGCGCCGGGCGTAGAGGGCGAAAGCGGCCGACGAGAGAGCCGCCGCGAGCACGGTGACGAAGATCAGGCTTCCGCCGTAGCCGAAGAGCGGGGCGAAGAGCGCGATGGCCACCGGGAGGGCCGGCAGGTGAACGGCGAAGTACGCCGGGTGGACGATGTAGCCCGGGAGCGGGTTCGTGGCCGTGGGCACGTAGAAGGCCTTGGCGACGACGAGGTAGTTCGGGGCGTCGAAGTGCCTGAGCAGGAGGTCCGGGCGGCCGCGGTACGGTCCCCAGGTGGCGAGAAGCACGAGGGGCCCGATGCCCGCCGCGAAGAGGATGAGGCGCTCCGGCCGGCCTTCTCCGAGAGCCTTCACGGAGCCGACCGGCGGCGTCGGGCGAACAGGTTCACCCCCCTCGCGAGCTTCGGGACGCAGAGGAGGAAGAGCCCTGCCACGACCACGGCGAGGATCAGCGCGACGAGGGGGAGGAAAATCGAGACGATCGCCTGCAGGATCGCGAGGATGTCCTCGGCGAGCGAGAGGGCGAAATTGGCCACCCCCGCCGTCAGTGCCGTCGAAGTCAGCCGGACGGTTCCCTTCACCACGTGGGCCGCCAGGGCCGTGACTCCCCCTCCCCCTCCCGCGAGGATCTCCATCGGCGCGTCCGCCGTCGGCGCGACCGCGGCGACCGCGAGGAGCGCCCCGGCGACCGGCCGGATCACGGTGTGGACGACGTCCCAGACGTGGTCCAGCCCCGGGATCTTGTCGGCGAAGAACTCGAGGAGGTAGAGGCCGAGGAGCACCGCCAGGGTCACGGGCTCGGCGAGGAACCGGGTGATCGCGCCGGGGAAGTCCTCCGGGAAGAGGCGTGCGACGCCACCGTAGACGAGGAGGACGGCGTAGGCATTCAGCCCGGCGCCCGCAGCGAGTCCCAGGCCGGTTCCGAAATGGGCGACGGTCTCGAGCACGGGCCGAGGATAGCGCCCCGGCGGTAGGTCAGCGAGGCTTCGTCGCTGCGATCTCGGCGAGGGCCTTCGAGGCCTTGCGGTTCGTCGGGTCGACCCTGAGGGCCTCCTTGAGCGCCTTGACCCTGTCCACCTCGTTTCGCTCGCGGGCGCACGCCTCCGCGAGGGCCAGCCAGATCTCGACGCTCTCCGGGAGCCGGGCCGCCGCCCGGCGGAGCGTCTCGGTGGCCTGCCTCACCCATTTCGGGTTCCGGGACTGCACCTTCGCGAGGAGAATCCAGTACTCGGCCCGGTCAGGGTCGAACTCGACGGCCGAGCGCATCATTTCGTAGGCTGGAAAGTAGTCTTCGGCCTCGACGAGCCTGCGCGCACGGTCGTAGTTGGCCTTCGCCACCTGATGCCGGACTTCCGGCGTTGGCTGGCCGAACGAAACGGGTGCCGACATCGTCCCCCGGTTCAGGGAGCGGTCGTACTCCTGCCGCGAGGCCGTCGTGGCGAAGGACCTCGCCGCCTCGCGGACCTTCTCGAAGAGGGCCTCGAGGGCCTCCGCCGCGTCCCCGAGGGTCGGCCGGACCACGTTGTCGGGGTGAAAGAGCCTCGCCCGCTCGTTGACGGCGCGCCGCAGGTCGTCGTCCGGGGTGTCGTCTCCGACCCCGAGGATCTCGTAGGCGTTGATCCAGTCGATCCTCCGGTACGTGTTCCAGACGATCCGTGCGTGCTGCTCGAGGATCTCCGACTGCCGCGGGCTGGCCACGGTTCCGGCGATCTCGACGTTGAGCGAAGCGATTCCCGCAGGGGCGTCGACCGGGTCGAGAGCCTCCTTCCCGCTCCTGGGCTGGACGAGCCCCACGGCCCGGAGACGGTCCAGGAGGCGCAGGTCGAGGCAGACGTCCGCGGCGGGCTTCACCCCGTCGATCGCTTCCAGGACCTCGGCTTCTTCCGGAGTCAGGACCGCGCACTGGTAGCGCAGGAGGAGATCCGTGGAGTAGATCGGACGCGACTTCGGATCCAGGCTCGGGACGCTCCCGGTGCCCTGAGTCATCCGGCGGAGGCCCTCGAGCACCAGCGTGGCGGTCGTCTGGGTGAACGCGACCGGCACGTCGGGAGGGGCGTCGAGGGGAACGACGCTGAAGGTCCCGGCCGTCCACTGAAAGGTCGAGTAGAGGACCTTCTCCGCCAG
>CALMDF010000172.1 GCA_937864895.1 uncultured Holophagales bacterium
AACTCGTCGTCGTGGTCGAGCTGCAGGAGGCGCGAGACCGGGAGCTTCTGCGCGGCGAAGTCGCGCAGGCTCTGGAGCGTCATCTCGAGCGCGTCGGCGGGAAGGCCGGAAGTTTTCATGAGTTCTCTCTTTCCCCCGGCGGACCGGGCTCCCCCGCGGTCGCCGGACACAGGAAGAGGATCCTCGCGGATCCTCGGAAGCGTCTGGGGCTGCTGGGACGGAGGGATGGGAGCACGGCGAAACCGGCAGACTGTACCTGCCCGGGGACGGAGACACAAATCGAGATCAGGTCTAGGGAATGGAGCGGCGCAGCGAGAGCCGCGGGCGCTGTTCCGGGAACTCGAGAGGGAGTTAAATGGAGCGGGCGACGAGGGTTGAACTCGCGACATCCAGCTTGGGAAGCTGGCGCTCTACCAACTGAGCTACGCCCGCTCGAGGCGTGGGAGGCAGGTTCTACCGCTTCCGCGGCCCTCCGTCAAGACGCGAGGGACCCCGGCGGGCCGGCGGCGCCCCCGTCGATTCCGTTGCCCGGGCCGCCCTGGGAGGCCCTCGCGATCGCCGCGGACGCGCGGAAGACGTAGTGGACGCCGGAGGCGATCGTGAGGAGCAGGGTCACCGAGAAGCAGACGTCCGCGACCCACGCCGGCATCCGGTCGATGTTGTTCATCAGGATCGCGACGACCGTCGAGATCTCGGCGAAGGTGTTCGCCTTGCCGAGGAAGGTGGGAGGGAACGACTTGATGCCGAGGCCGAGGGCCATGACGAGGGCCACGGCGACGATCAGGACGTCCCGCGCCACCGTCAGGAGGACGAGCCAGAGGGGGATGTGGATGTTGGACGGCGTCGACTTCAGCGCGAAGACGATGAACGTCGAGACGAGGAAGAGCTTGTCGGCGATCGGGTCGAGGAGCGCCCCGAGGGGCGAGGCCATCCCGAAGTGACGGGCGAGGTACCCGTCGACGAAGTCGCTCACGGCCATCGCGAAGAAGATCGCGAAGGCCTGCATGTGCTCGCCCTCCAGGATCGCGCTGATGAGGAACGGCAGCGCGACGAGCCGGGCGAACGTGAGCAGGTTCGGGAGGGTCCAGGGACGGAGCTCCATCGTGCGTCAGCCTTCCGCGGCCGCTTCCCCCTCGAGGCGGACGTAGATCGCCTTCCCCTTCGGGACGATCAGGTTCTCCCGGGCGAGCTGGGACATGGTTCGCGAGACGGTCTCCCGGCTCGAGCCGATCGTGTCGGCGATCTCGCGCTGGGAGGGCCTGACGACGACGATCCAGCCTCCCCCGGCGCGGCGGCCCCGCTCCTCCGCGAGGTCCCTGAAGTAGCGGGCGAGGCGCCCCTTCACGTCGAGGGAGGCGAGGCCCTCGATGGTCGCGTTCGCGTGCCGCAGCCATCGCGAGTACGTCGCGAGGAGGCCCCGGAAGAGAACGAAGTTCCCCTGGAGGAGGTCGAAGAAGGCTTCCCGCGTCAGGACGGCCAGCTCCGAGCGCTCGACGGCCGTCACCGTGGCGGAGCGGGGCGCCTCGTCGAGGAGGGCCATCTCTCCAAAATGGTCCCCGGCGGAGAGGGTGGACAGGACGACCTCCCGCCCTTCGGGCGAGAGGATGGAGACCGCCACCCTCCCCTTGACGAGGACGAAGAAGGAATCTCCGGGCTGACCCTGGGTGACGATCCTCTCCCCCCGCCGGTACGTGCGAAGCGTGGCCGCTCGCGAGATCGCGATGCGGTCTGCCGGCTGAAGCCCCTGGAACAGGGCGACTTTCGAGAAGAGATCCGGGACGATCATCTCGTTCCTCCCTCACGCCCGAGGCGCGCGGCCTTGTCGAGGGCCCTGAGTGCCTCGCGGCCGGTCACATTTCGGGACGGCGACCCGGGGAGTATCCCGCATTCGGAGAGGATCCTCTCGGAGGGCGGGTCGGGGGCGAGGCACCCCGCCGGCGCACGACCCCTCCCCGCGAGGACGGCGACACGCCGGAGGGTGGTCGCGAGGTCGGTGCGGACGACCGGCGCGTCGGTCCCGACCCGGTGCGTCTCGGGAGAGACCGCGAGAAACCCGAGCCCGATCGCCTTCACGAGCGCGACGCGGTCGGGCCTGTCGACGACGTCCACGGCGATCCCGACGCCGGGTGGCACGAGGGCCTCCCTGACCTCCGGAACCGTCCACCAGAGCAGCGAGGCGAGCTCCGCGCGCGTGAGACGTGGCGACTCGACGGCCCTGCGGGCGGTCTCCGGGAGGTTCTGGATCCTGAACTCGAGCCGGGCCTCCTCCGCCTTGCGCCCGAAAGCCAGGTCGGCGGCCGCGAGCCCTTCGTAGAGGCTCGCCGCGTCGGCCCACCGTCCCGCCTTCTCCGCGATCCCGGCGGCGAAGGCCGCCACGGACCGGTCGTTCGGGGCCTTCCTGCGGGCTTCGCTGGCCCAGGTCCACGCGTCCTCGTTTCCCCCGCCGGCCGCCGCCGCGCGGGAGAGGAGCAGGTACCCGGAAGCGGAAGCGGGCTCGAGCTGGAGCAGCGAGTGCGCCGCTCGCCTCGCGGCGTCGAGGTTTCCGGCCGCGAGCGCCTCCTCGGCTTCCCGTCCCTTCGCCACCGCAACCTCCTTCCGGAGGGAGTCGGCACGCGCCCGGGCCCGGCGATCGGAGGGAGAGAGGCGGAGGACGGCCTGGTACCGCTCGAGGGCGTCGAGCGTCCGCCCTTCCGCCGCGGCGAGGTCGGCCGCGGCCTCGACGGCCGCGAGCCACGTCGGATTCGCCGCCGTGAGCGAGGCCAGTACGCTTCTCGCCTCGTCCAGCCGGCCTTCCGCGAGCGCCAGGTACGCCGCTGCCAGGCTCAGAGGCTCCGGCTCGGGGGCGCCCTTCCGGCGTTGCGTCCCCAGGGCCTTCCGGGCGGCGGCGGCGTCTCCCCGGCGAACCGCCTCGACGGCGGTGGCCAGGGTCCTCTCCTCGCGGGAGGAGAGGGGCGGGGGCGGCGCGCCCGCTCGCGGGTCGCGGAAGGCGAACGCCTCCCCCACGGCGGGTGGCTCGGCCGGCGACGGGAAGGGCGCCGAGGCGCAGCCACCGAGGGGCGTCGTCAGGAGCGCGAGGACGGCGGCGGCGAAGGGAGCTGCCGTCCGTCCACCGCGCCGGCACGGGGAGCGTCCGGGACGCAAACCGGCCCCGGGGTCAGGGCGCCGGCGGGGCTGCGGGCTGCGTGGCGGGACGGACGACGGCGGGGCTGACCGACGCGATGGCGTGCTTGTAGATCATCTCCTCGCGCCCGTCGACCTCGAGCACCACCGCGTACTTGTCGAATCGCTTGATCCGTCCGAGCCGCTTCCGTTCGGAGAGGAGAACCACGTCGACGAGCGTGTTGTCCTTCCGCAGCTGGTAGAAGAAGGGGTCCTGAACGTTGATCGGCGGCTTGTTGATCATCGAGATCTCCCTTCAAAAAAATCAGGAGAAGAGCGGGCCCGACGCGGAGACGACCTCGTCGA
>CALMDF010000173.1 GCA_937864895.1 uncultured Holophagales bacterium
GCACCGTGGCGGGCGAGGGGCGGACCTACACCGACTTCATCCAGACCGATGCCGCCATCAACCCCGGGAACTCGGGAGGCGCGCTCTGCAACGTCCTCGGCGAGCTCATCGGCATCAACACGGCGATCGTGGGCGGCGCGAACACGATCGGCTTCGCGATCCCGATCGAGCGCGTCCGGCGGATCACCGACGACCTCCTCCGCTACGGCGAGGTGAAAGCGGTCTGGATCGGCATTCGCGGGACGACCGTGACGGCCGACCGGTCGCGGCCGAGCGCCCGGGGCCTGGGGATGCGCATCCGGTCCGTCTATCCCGCGTCGCCCGCCGAGGCCGCCGGCCTGGAGCCGGGCGACCTCGTCGTCTCCCTGAACGGCCGGCCGGTCGAGTCGCGGGAGGATTTCGACACGCTCCTCGCTTCCGTCGCCCCCGGCGGCCCGGTCGCGCTCGAGGTCCGGCGCGGCGAGCGCCCGCGCACCGTTTCCATGAAGGCCGCGCGCGCGCCCGACGACCTCGGCCTCGAGGTCCTCCGCCGGGAGATCGGCGTCTCGGTGGCGCAGGTCCGCGGGGGCCTGCTCCTGACCTCCGTCGCGCGCGAGTCCCCGGCGGACCGCAAGGGCCTGGAGCGGGGGGACGCCCTCCTCGCGGTGAACGGCCGGCGGGTCTCGACGCTCGAGGACGTCGCCCGGGCGGTCGAGCGCGGCTACGGGCGCTCGGGCCTCGTCCTCGTCGTCGGGCGCGGCGGCTACGCCTACAACGTCACGTTCGCCCTCGACTGACCCCTCGCGTGCGGGCCGCCGGCACCGGCGGCCCGCACCGGGTCCCGTCTCAGCTTCCCTTCTTCGCGACCCCCAGCTCGGCGAGCCTTCTCGCCATGTCGGGCCCGGCCGTCCCCGCCTTCACCTCGCGGTCGACGTGAAGGAGCTTCCCGTCCTTGCCGATGTAGAAGGTCCACCGGCGCGGGAAGCCGCGCTCGGGATGGAGGACGCCGTACCCCTTCGCGACGGCCGCGTCCGCGTCGGCCAGCATCGGGTAGTCCGCCTCGAGGGACTTCGCGAACCGCGTGATCTCCTCGAGCGGGTCGACGCTCACCGCGAAGTAGGCGACGTCGAACGCCCGGAGCTCCTCGCCGCTCTCACGGAGCGACTTGCATTCCATCGTTCACCCACCGGTGAAGACCTTCGGGAACCAGGCCAGGACGACGGCCTTCTTCCCGACGTAGTCGGCGAGGGCGTGCGTCTTCCCGTCCGAGCCCGGGAGGGAGAAGGCGGGGGCCGCGTCCCCCGCGGCGAGAGGTTTCGCTTCCTCTGCCGCGAGGAGAGGCGACAGGGCGAGAAGGCCGGCGGCCACGAGGGTCCGGATCTGGCGCATGGGGGCTCCTTCGCGGCCGATCCTAGCCGGGGCCCGCCCGCCCCGTCACTTCCTGATCCGGAGCTCCGAGACGACGATCCCGAAAAGGACGAGCGCGCCCCCCCACCACTCGCGCGCCGAAAGCCGTTCCCGGAGCGTCACGGCGGCGAAAAGGGCCGTGAAGACCGGCTCGAGGGCGAAGATCACCGCCGCGTGGACGGCCGGCATCCGCGCCTGCGCCCAGGTCTGGACGAGCGAGGAGACGACCGAGGCGAGGAGACCCATCCAGAGGACGGCCAGGAGGAGCTCCTTCGTGAGGAGGAGGGGGCGGGCCTCCGCGGCGAAGAAGGTCTCGGGGCGGCCCAGGAACGGGGTCACGAGGAGCCGGCCGAGGAGGACGCCCGCGAAGGCGAACGCGATCTGCCCGGCCGTGTAGACCCTCACGTCGTGCTTCGGCGCCGCGACCCCCAGCTCCACGATGATGACCGCGTACGTCAGGGCCGTCACGAGGACGAGGAGGTCTCCCGGGTCCAGGCCCGTCGCCCCCGTCGGCCAGGAGATGAGCCCGAAGCCTCCCGCCGCCAGGACGAGGCCGGCGAGGTTCGCGCCCGACGGCACCTGCCGGTGGAGGACCCAGGCGGCGACGGCCGTCAGCGGCACCGAGAGGCCCGTTATGAACGCGGCCTTGGAGGCGGTCGTGAAGAGCTGCCCGACGAGCTGGCAGCCGATGCCGAAGGCCAGGAGGAGGCCGATGAGGGCGCTGTCGCGGACGACACCCGGGGTCCGGCGGCGGCCCCGGGCGAGGAGGACGAGGAGGGCCGCGGCGAGGCCGTAGCGCAGCGCGAGGAAGAGGAGGGGCGGGGTGTCCTCGAGGACGAGCTCGTTGACGACGAACGTCGAGCCCCAGATCGCCGTCACGAGGACGAGGGCGGAATCGGCGAGGAGCGCCTCGCGGCGGGGGACGTCGTGGGAGCTCACGGCCGGCGGATGATACGGGCCCGGCGGACCCCGGCAGTTATCATCACGAGCCCATGAACCCGGCCCCTCGCGTCCGCTTCGCCCCCTCCCCGACCGGCTCCCTGCACGTCGGCGGCGCCCGCACCGCCCTCTACAACTGGCTCTTCGCCCGCCGCCACGGCGGGACCTTCATCCTCCGGATCGAGGACACGGACGTCGACCGGAACCGGCCCGAGCTCGTCGACCAGATCCTCGAGGCGATGACCTGGCTCGGCCTGACGTGGGACGAGGGCCCGTACCGCCAGAGCGAGAGGTACGACCTCTACCGCGAGGCGGCCGCGCGCCTCCTCGCCGAGGGGAAGGCCTACCGCGCCTTCGAGACGCCCGAGGAGCTCGAGGCCGCGCGAAAGGCGGCCGACGCCGCCGGCGAGACGTTCCGCTACTCGGGCGCGGGGCGGGAGATCCCGAGGGAGGAGTCCGACCGGCGCGCCGCGGCGGGCGAAGCTTTCGTCGTCCGCCTGAAGATGCCGGACGAGCCGATCGTCGTCGACGACGTCGTCCAGGGGCGGGCCGAGTTCCCGGCCGGGTCGCTCGACGACTTCGTCCTGATGCGCTCCGACGGGCACCCGCTCTACCACTTCTCCGTCTGCGTGGACGACGTGGCCATGGGGATCACGCACGTCGTGAGGGGCGTCGACCACCTCCCGAACACGCCGAAGCACGTCGCCCTCTTCCGTGCCCTCGGCGCCGAGGCGCCGAAGTTCGCGCACCTCGGGATGATCCTCGGGGCCGACGGCAAGAAGCTCTCCAAGCGGCACGGCGCCGCCGGGGCCGAGGAGTTCCGCGCGCAGGGGTTCCTCCCGGAGGCGCTCGTCAAC
>CALMDF010000174.1 GCA_937864895.1 uncultured Holophagales bacterium
GACGGTCCAGAAGACGATGGCGTCGACGTTGACGGGCACCGTGTCGCGCGTGAGCGCCGACTCGGCGGTGACGTCGGAGACCCGGACGCGCTGGTCGACGAGGTGCGAGACGACGTCGACGACCGGGATCACGACGAAGAGCCCCGGGCCCCGGAGCCCCTGGAACCTTCCGACGCGCAGGACGATGGCCCGCTCCCACTGGCGAGCGACCTTCAGCGCGAACATCAGGTAGAAGCCGACGGGGAAGGCGACGGCCATCGGGACGGGCGAGCCGGAGACGCCCGAGGCGATGCCGCCGATCGCGAGGACCAGGAAGAACGCGAGGAGACCGATCTCGGAGACGACGCGGCGGGCATTTGCCGCCTTGTCCCGGTCCCACTGCTTTCTCGCGGACTTCGACTCCAGGGGACCCGTCCGCCCCTCCTCGAGCTCGGCGGCCTTCTTCTTCGCCGCGGCGGCCAGTGCTGTGAGCATCTCCTACCTCCTCTTCGGGCCGGCCGTGCGAGCCGCGACGGCGTCGGCCACCTCGTCGACGTGGAACCCGTGCGAGCCCGCCCGGGCGAGAAGCTCGTCGACGAACCTCTCGAGGGCCTTCTTCCTCTCCGCCGCGCCGGCGGGGGAGGGGCGGTCGGCGACGAAGGTCCCGGTTCCCTGCTGCGTCTCGACGATCCCGCGGATCTCCATCTCGCGGTAGGCCTTCCCGACCGTGTTCAGGTTCACCGACAGGTCGACCGCGAGCTGACGGACGGTGGGGAGCTGCGTCCCCGGCTCGAGCCTCCCGTCGGCGACCGCGAGGAGGACCTGGTCGATGATCTGCCGGTAGAACGGCACGCCGGACGCGGCGTCGAGCCGGAAGGGAACGGGGTCGTTCTTCATGCTCATATGTCCTATACCACTAGGACAACAGCAATATGGGACACCAGTCCCCCCGGTGTCAAGAAGAGAGAAGGGGTCAGGTCTACCCTCTACACTCTACGCGGCCGCGTAGAGTGTAGAGGGTAGACCTGACCCCAACCCCGGTCCTTTTCGTCTCAGGGCTGGTAGAGCTTCCGGATGTTCGGGATGAGGTACTCCGCGAAGGCGCGGTCGAGGTCGAAGCGGGGGGCGAGGCCCCAGTCCCTGCGCGCGGCGGAGTCGTCCACGTCGGCGGGCCAGGAGTCGACGATCCCCTGGCGCTTCGCGTCGACCTTCGTCGAGATTTCCGCGCCCGGGAAGGCCTTCTCGACGATCGCCTGGATCTCGCCGGCCGAAGGCGCGAACGCCCCGATGTTGTAGACGGTCCGGGTCAGGTTCTGGCGCGGCGCGGCGGCGAGCCTGAGGATCGCGTCGACGGCGTCGGGCATCGCCATGAACGGGATCCGGGCGTCGGGCCTCACGAAGCAGGAGTACGGCCGCTTCGAGGCGGCGGCGTGGATCATCTCCGGGGCGAAGTCCGAGGTTCCGCCCGAGGGGACCGTGAAGGCCGAGATGAGGCCTGGGAAGCGGATGGCGCGGAAGTCGACCTTGCCGGAGAGGGTCTCGGGAGCGAGCTGCTTGTAGTGCCGGGCGTAGTAGCGGCCGAGCTGCTCGCAGTAGAGCTTGTTGCAGCCGTACATCGTGGTCGGGTTGTTGAAGTCGTCCTCCTTCACTTTCCCCGCCTTCGCCTTCACGTCGAGGCCCGGCATTCCGTAGGCCGCGATGGAGGAGGGGTAGAGAAAGACGACCGGCCGGCCGTGCGACTCGCCCTGCTTCTGGGCGAACTCCAGCATCGCCAGCATCCCCTCGACGTTCACCTGGTGCGCGGTGACGGGGGTGAACTCGCTCCTCGTGGAGAGGAGCGCCGCCAGGTGGAAGACCTGGTCGACCTCGTACTCGGAGAGGATCCGTTCGAGGAGCTGGTGGTCGAGGACCGAGCCCGTGAAGTGCCTCGCCACGCGCGGCGCGATGGACGCGTCGAGCGGCTTCAGGTCGAGCGTGATGACGGGACGGCTTCCGTCCTCCGAGAGCCGCTCGATGAGCGTGTGGCCGATCTCTCCGCTGGCTCC
>CALMDF010000175.1 GCA_937864895.1 uncultured Holophagales bacterium
CGCTGAGGGACCGGTGATCTCGCTCCTCATCGCCGCGGCATGCGTCGTCTTCGTCTTGTCGCTGCCGATCTCGGCGACGAAGGCCGGGCAGACGCGCCGGAGGTGGGCCGGAGTGCTCTTCCTCCTGGCGCTGGCGCCGGCGCTTGTCATGGGGTTGATCGGCGCCATGGGCGGCGCGGCCGGCGCACCGCAGGCCGGGGCCGGCGCCGGTCGCGGCGTCGACGCGCTTGCAGCGATCCTCGGGTTCCTGATCCTCTCTCCCCTCGCCTACGGAATCCTCCAGCTCCGCAAGCGCTTCAACCCGAAGAGCCGCGACCCGTGGGCGGACTACGTCGACCGGAAGGCGGCCGGGAAGAAGGTCGTGGACCCGAAGGCGGCCAAACCAGTCCTGCCAGGCGGGACGTTCGGCCCCTTCGGAGGCTCTCCGTGACCTTCCTCGACTTCGTCGGGTCGATCCTCCACCGGGAACGGAGACGCGCGTACGAAATGGCCGTCGCCGCCGAGCTGCCGAAGCTCGCGCCGCCGAAGCCCTCGTCCGAAGTGATGGAAGAAGTCCGCGGCCGGCTCGCCGGGCCTGGCGCGCTCACCTTCGGAAGGCTGCCGTCCGGCCAGATCGTCCGCGTGAAGGGCGACACGTCGATGAAGAGCGCCCTCGTGATCGGGGCGCCCGGGTCGGGGAAGACCCGGTTCCTCCTCGGGCTCCTGATCGAGTTGATCTCTCGGGCCCTCCGCGACGAGGTGGAGATCGAGCTTGTCGACCCGAAGACGGAGACCTACAGCCTCACCTGCCAGATCCTCGCCGCCCTTTACCTCGGTGGCGACTTCGCTCTCAGGGAGGCGATACGGCGGCGCGTCCGGGTCATCGACTGGTCACGCGAAGCCGTCTCCCCCGTCACGCCCTTCGACAACACAGACGGCATCGTCTCGAACGCCTACCTCGCCCACCTCCGGACCGACGCCACGGTCCAGGCCAGCCCGCAGACCTACACCGAGTCGCTGAAGCAGGCCCTGTTCATGCTCTCGTGGCTCCTCACGGAGAAGGGCTTCCCGCCGAACCTCCGGTTCGTCTCGAAGCTCTACTCCGATCCGGCGTTCCGGGCGAAGGTCATCGCCGACGTCGCCGAGCCAGACCTCCGCAACTACTTCGCCGAGCTCGAGCGCCACATGGCGCGGCCCACGGCCGACGCTCTCCTCCGGCGGTTCCAGCACGACCTGTCGTTCCCCGAGGTCCGACTCTCGATCGGCATCCCTCCCTCGTCGCTCCGGAACATCCTTCCGGCCGGCTCCCCGCGCATCACCCTCGGGAACTACGGCTCCGGGATGGCTCTCCCCGCCTCGGTCGGGAAGGAACGCGCCGCCCACCGCGTGACCGACGTCCTCCTCCGCGCGCCGCGCCGGAACCCGAAGCGCCCGGGCCTCCTTTTCCTCGAGGAAGCGCCGACGCTCCTGGCCGGCGGGAGCGAGCTCGTCGAGCCCCTGACGACCGCGGCCCGGACGCTCCGCTCGGTCGGCTTCGGCGTCGTCTTCTGCGGCCAGGACGTAGCGAACGCCCTGCCCGGCCCCATGGTCCGGACGCTCCAGCTCAACACGTGGTGGTGGGCGATCTTCCGCTCCCACGAGGAAGCGGACTGGATCTATCCCCACCTCCTCGTCGACGAGGCCGGCGCCGCGCTCTCCGAGGGAGACAGGCAGAAGGAGTTCCGCCGCCTCATGGTCGGCCTCCCGTCCCGGAAGTACTTCCTCCACGTGAAGGGCGAACCGGCCCTTCCGATGCGCGCCCCGACCGTGAACGACCCCTCGGACATGGCGAAGCGATCCGAGGCCGAGCTCCTCGAGGTCTTCCGCCGTGAGATCGCCTCCGTCTCGATGGTCCCGGCCAAGACAGCGGCCGACCTCATCGCCCGCTTCGAGGCCGAAGTCGTCGACCGCGCCACCATCCCGCCGGCTCCGCCGAAGAAGGCCGCCCCCAAGGGTGCGGCGCCCGTCCGCGGAATCGCGGACCTCCTTCGGATGATGGGTGGCTCACCGGGGACGGGGGCATAGACGTGGGCCCAACGATCAGCACGGCGTTTCGGCTGTCGGCGCTGGCGACGCTCTGACCCGGCGGACGGACGGAGACGGAACGAGGGACCGGGGAGGCT
>CALMDF010000176.1 GCA_937864895.1 uncultured Holophagales bacterium
CCGAAGGGCACCTGGAACGGGTCTCCCGCGGCGGGGACGACGGCGACGTGCGTCGGCCAGACGAGAAACCGCGCCTCGCGGGCCGGTCCCGGCTCGAGGAGCGCCCCGTCGAAAACCTCCGGCGACCCGAGCCCGTGGGCGAGGAGGCCGCGGGCCCGGGCCGCATCCCGGGCGCCGGCGAGAGCCTTCGAGAAGGTCTCGTGGCGGCGGGCGAGCATCGAGAGATGGAGCGTGCCGGCCGGGTGGAGGGAGAGGGTCAGGACGCGTTTCTCGTCGGCGAACCCGTCGGCGTCGAGAAACTCGACACGCAGCCCGCCGACGCTCACGCCGTCGTCGTCGACGAGCGCCTCCCCGTCGCCCCTCGCGGGGGCGCCCGGCAGGCCCTCGGTCTCGAAGGAACAGATCGCCCGGCGGGCTTCCCCGGCGTCGGTCATGGGGGCGACGACGTCAGGCGAATCGCCCGCCGCACTCGGGGCAGAACTTCGGATTCCCGTCCGCCTCGGTGCCGCAGGTGACGCACTTCCTCTTCGACGAGAGGGCCTTCCCGCAGTCCCCGCAGAACTTCCCGCCCTGCGTCTTGGCCCCGCAGTGGGGGCAGACGGCGCCGGTGACCGTCGCCACGTCGCGCTGCTTCATCCAGTCGACCTCGCGGGCCTTCTGGTGGACCTGCTCTCGCGCGGCCTCGGCCTGGGCGGAGGCCATCTCCTCGTCGAGATCGGGGGCGCACCCTTCGCAGAGGCCGGCCTTCCGGTTGAAGCAGACGGGCTCGCAGATCCACTTCCCGCACCGCGTGCACTGCACGAAGAGCGGCTTGATCTCGGCGACGGCTTCCTTGAGGGCCGCGTCGTGCGCGGGGCCGCCGACGGCCCGCTGGACCTCGTAGGCGCCGTGAGCCGCGCGGCCGAAAAGGCCGCCGAAGATGTTGCCGGCGGCTTGCAGGGCGGAGGTGGCCATCCCGAGCGTCGAGGCCTTGAAGCTCGACATGTAGCCGTTCCCGCACTTCTCGCAGAAGAACTTGAACTGATAGCCCTTGTCGGTCGAGAGGTCTTCGTAGTTGCCCGTGAATTCGATCGTCGCCACGTTTCCTCCGGTTGCGGATTGAGCGCGGGATTATCGAACGCCGAGGGCGGGCCGGTCGAATCCTCGAGAAGCCGCGCGGGCCGGCACAAAACCTGACCCGCGGTTTGGATCGGACCACCCCGGAGGGTCAGGGGTGGACCCGGCCCGCCGGTTCCGGGTTCGGAGGCGGCGTCTGCGCGCCTGAAGACGTAACCCTGGCCGAGCCTCATGGGCAGCGGGTTCAGCGCCCGAGCCGGGGTGTACGGCCGGCGGTTCCGTCCGAAACGTGACGTGCGGCACGGCAGTTGCTCTGAGTCCTTTGGACATCCAGAGACGAACGAGCCGAGAAACCCGGATTCAACGAGGGCTGGAGGACGACGCATGTGCCGTAAGTGGGGACTTCTTCTGTCGATCGCGTTCGCCGGATCGGCGCTCTTCCCGCCCGCCGTCGCGCGGGCCGCCGGGAACGGCGAGGACCACCCGAAGGGCCCCGAGGCCCGGGAGGTCGCGCTCCGGATTCGCGACGCGCGAAAGGGAGAGGCTGGAAAGCCGAAGGGCGGTCCCCGCGCCAACCCCGGGCTCGAGGCCGCGAAGGCCCTCGAGACTCACCGGAACGCTCTCGGGCGGGGTCCCCACGACGACTTCGCCGAGCGGGTCCTCGAGAACGACGCCCTCGGGCAGACGCACGTCCGGATGGCCCAGACCTTCCGTGGGGTGCGGGTCCTTGGCGGCGAGCTGATCGTCCACCTGGACGACGACGGCGCCTTCGGAATCGACGGCCGGTTCGTCTCCGGGCTCGAGCTCGACACCTTCCCCGGTCTCGACCCGACGCAGGCCGCCGGGGGAGCGGTCGGGTGGGCCCACGCCAGAGGCGGCGCGAACGTCGAGGTCCTCGACGTCCTCGAGCCGGTGATCTGGACGTACGACCGGGAGCCTCTCCTGACGGTCCCGGTCCGCGCGATGTGGGTCGAGGACGACGAGCTGAGGTTCGAGGAGGTGCACGTCGACGCCTCGAAGGGGACCGTCGTCGGCGCCCTCACGAAGATCTTCACCGCGAAGAGCCGGAGGATCTACAACCTGAGCCAGAGGTGCATCTCCACCGGGAGCGAGCTCCCCGGGACCCTCGTCATCTCGGAGGGCGGGTCGTCCGCCGACACGGCCGTCATGGGGGCCTACGACAACACGGGGCTCGCGTACGACTACTACAAGACGGTCTTCGGCCGCGACTCGTACGACGCGGCGGGCTCGGTGATCGTCTCGTCGGTCCACGGGCAGTTCTCCGCCGGGGCCAGCTGCACGAAGAACAACGCGGCCTGGCTCGACGCGCCCTACAACCAGATGGCCTTCGGGGACGGCGACGGCAGCACCTTCTCGAATCTCGCCAACGGCATCGACGTGACGACGCACGAGTTCACGCACGCCGTCTGCTCGCGGACGGCCGACCTCGTCTACCAGAACGACTCGGGCGCGCTGAACGAGGCGAACTCCGACATCCTCGGACGGGCGGCCGCCTTCTGGGGAGGCAACGGCAGCCCGACGACGACGACGAGCTGGTCGGTCGGCGCCGACGTCTACACGCCCGGCACGGCGGGCGACGCCCTCCGCTACCTGTACGACCCGGCGAAGGACGGCCAGTCGGCGGACTACTACCCGACCCGGAACTACGCGACGGGCTGCACCCCGTCGAGCAGCAACGACTACTGCGGCGTCCACACGAACAGCGGCATCGGGAACCTCTTCTTCTTCCTCCTCTCGCAGGGCGGGACCCACCCGCGCGGGAAGACGACGGTCTCGGTGACGGGCATCGGCCTCTCGAAAGCCCAGCAGGTCTGGTACCGGGCGCTCAGCGCCTACATGACGTCCACGACGAACTACCAGGGGGCCCGCACCGCCACGGCGAACGCGGCGTCGGATCTCTACGGCGGCACGTGCTCTGCCGAATGGCAGTCCGTCCACAAGGCCTGGGATGCCGTCGGCGTCCCGGGGACCTGGTCCTGCGGGACGACCTACTCGATCGCCGGAAACGCCGGGACGAGCGGCGCGACCGTCTCGGCCGGCACCGTCTCCGCCACGTCCGACGCCAGCGGCAACTACACGCTCGCCGGCCTCGCCGCCGGGACCTGGAGCGTCGCCGCCGCGAAGACGGGCTGCACCTTCTCGCCGGCGTCCCTGTCGGTCACGGTCGGCCCCAGCGCCACCGGCAGGAAC
>CALMDF010000177.1 GCA_937864895.1 uncultured Holophagales bacterium
ACCGCTCCCGGCCCGCTGGGCGCGGCCCTCGACGCCGCCGGCTGCGCTCTCGGCCTCTTCGACTCCCTCCCCGACGTCGTCTTCTTCGCGAAGGACCCCGCGGGGCGCTACCGGGCCGTGAACGACACGCTCGTGAGGCGGCTCGGCCGGAAGACGAAGGCCGACCTCGTCGGGCGCACCGCGCGAGACCTCTTCCCGCCGCCTCTCGGCGAGCGGTACCTCGAGCAGGACCTCGCCGTCTGCCGGACGGGGCGGCCCGTCGAGGACCTCCTCGAGCTGCACCTCTACCCGGACGGCCACGAGGGGTGGTGCGTCACGACGAAGCTGGCGCTGCGCGGGGAGGCCGGGCGCCTCCTCGGCGTCGTCGGCACCTCGCGCGACGTCAGGCCGCCCGACCCGGGACACGCCTCGCTCGAAGGTCTCGCGAAGGCGATCCGCCACGTCCACGAGCACCCCGCGGAGCCGCACCGGGTCGAGGCGCTCGCCCGCCTGGCGGGTCTCACTCCCGGCCGGTTCTCCCGCCGCGTCCGCGCACTCTTCGGCCTCTCCCCGTCGCAGCTCGTCATCAAGGTGAGGATCGACGCCGCGCGCCGGATGCTGCGCGAGAGCGAGGACCCCATCGCCCGGATCGCCCTCGCCTGCGGCTACTGCGACCAGAGCGCACTGACCCGGCAGTTCAAGGCGGTCACCGGCCTCACGCCGGCGCAGTACCGGTTCGTCCCTTGACAACTCTGTAACGCAGAGTAATCATTCCCGCATGGACCTCACGAACGCCCTCGACCGGCTCGACGAGATCCACGCGCAACTCGCGAAGGGAGAGGTCTTCCGCGGCTACCGTCCGATCCCGGTCGCCCTCTCCGGGGTGATCGGTCTCGCGGCCGGGTGGCTCCAGCCGCGAGTCCTCCCCGAGAGCGACGCCGGCACGGGGTTCCTCTGGTTCTGGCTGTCGGTCGCCGCCCTGAACCTGGCGATCATCGGCGGCGTCATCGTCGCGGGCTACGCCCGGGTGCCGGAGCCCTTCGCGCGGCGCCACACCCGGCAGGTCGTGGGGCAGTTCGTGCCGTGCCTCGCCGCCGGTGCGGCGGTGAGCCTGTCGCTCCCCGCCCTCGATCCGGGGCTCGTCCGTCTCCTGCCGGGCCTCTGGGCGCTTCTTCTCGGCCTCGGCATCTTCGCCTCGCGGCCCTACCTCGCGCGCGCGACGGGCTGGGTCGCGCTCTACTTCGTCCTCGCGGGGAGCGCCCTCCTCGCCTTCCCCACTGCCGACCTGGCCTGGCTCGGCGCCCTGCACGGGACCCTTTTCGGCGTGGGGCTCCTCGCCGCGGCCGGAGTCCTCCACCTCGACCTCCCGAGGCGCGAACGTGGCTGAGCCGCCGGTCGAGGGGCGCTTCGCGTACGAAGGGCTCGACCGGGTCCTCCACGAGAAGGCCCGGCTCGGGATCCTCACCTCGCTCTCGACGCAGCCCGAGGGACTCCTCTTCAACGACCTGCGGCGCCTCTGCGCCCTGACCGACGGAAACCTCAACCGCCACCTCGAGGTCCTCCAGGGCGCCGGCCTCGTCGAGATCTGGAAGCGGTTCGAGGGCCGCCGGCCGCAGACGCTCGTGAGGCTCAGCGTCGAGGGAAGGACGAAGTTCCTCGAGTACCTCGCCGAGCTGGAGAAGGTCCTGCACGACGCCCGGAAGGCGCGGGCTCTCGAGCGGTCTGCGGGCGCGCCGCCCGCGCTCAAGGCCGGCTGGAACCCCGCCTGAAGTGAACCCGACCGGAGAAGCGGCTTCGCCGTCCCTATTTGCTTTGTAATGCCAAGTACTTTTCGAATCCGGAGGCAAGATGAAGATCGAGCAGGCCGACGAGACCGGGACCCCGAGGCGCCAGGGCGCGGCCGCCGCCATGCCGCGCCACGTGGCGGTGATCATGGACGGGAACGGCCGCTGGGCGACGCGGCGCGGGCTTCCGCGGGCCGTCGGGCACCGGGAAGGGGCGAAGGCGGTCCGCCGCGTCGTAGAGTCGGCCCGTCGTCGCGGAATCGCCACGCTCACCCTCTTCGCCTTCTCGGCCGAAAACTGGCGGCGACCCGCGGCCGAAGTGGCCGCGCTGATGAGCCTCTTCGAGACTTTCCTCGTGCGCGAGGCGCGCCGGTGCGCCGAGAACGACATTCTCCTCAGGGTGATCGGCCGGCGAAACCGCCTCGGCGCCCCGCTCGTCCGCGCGATCGACGCGGCCGAGGCGCTCACGGCGGGCGGCACGGCGATGGACCTGCGGATCGCGGTCGACTACTCGGGCCGCGACGCGATCCTTTCGGCGGTGGCGCTCCTCCCGCACGGGCTTCCCCCGACGCGCCAGGACCTCCTCGCCGCCCTCGGCCGCGCCCGGTGCGGCGGGGCGCCGGACGTCGACCTCCTCGTCCGGACCGGCGGCGAGCACCGGATCAGCGACTTCCTCCTCTGGGAGAGCGCTTACGCGGAGGTGTACTTCTCGGATCGACTCTGGCCCGACGTCGCCGATTCGGACCTCGCCGAGGCCCTCTCCTGGTTCTCCGGGCGGCAACGCCGATTCGGCGGCCTCCCGTCGATCCCGGCCCGTTCCGCCCGGTCCTCGGGGGATTCGCGTGAAGAGCCCGTCCACGCCGCGTGAGCTTCGCGAGGCGCCTCGCCTCGACCCCGGCCTCCGCCCCGGTCCGCCGACGCCCCGCCTCGCGCTCCTCGTCAACCCCTTCTACCCGAAGGACCCGCACGCGAGCTTCGGCAAGCACGTCCTCACGCCGACGCTCGCGCTGACGAGCGTCGCGGCGGCCACTCCGGCCGGCTGGGACGTGCGGCTCTGGGACGAGAACCTCCTTCAGGGGCCTCCGCCGGCCGATCCGTTCCCCGCCGTCGTCGGCATCACGGTGCACCTGACGTTCGCCGAGAGGGCGTACGCGCTCGCCGCGTGGTACCGCGAGCGGGGCGCTCGCGTCGTTCTCGGCGGGCTTCACGTCTCGGCGTGCCCGGAGGAAGCGGCCCCGCACGCGGACGCGATCGCCATCGGCGACGGCGTCCCCCTCTGGCCGCGCATCCTCGCAGACGCGGGGCGGGGCGGCCTCGAGCCGGTCTACCGGGCGGCCTTCGGCACCGGCTACGGCGACGCCCCGCCTCCGCGCCGGGACCTCGTCCCTTCCGAGTCGTTCCTGACCACGGCGAGCCTCATGGCGACCCGCGGCTGCCACAACCGCTGCGACTTCTGCTATCTCTCGACGAAGGGTGTCCGGATGCCGTGGAGCGTCAGGGAACCGGACGAGGTCGTCGCCGAGTGGCTCGCGACGGGCGAGCCCTACGCCGTCTTCCTCGACAACAACCTCGGCTCGGACCCGGGGCACCTGCGCCGCCTCTGCCGGGCGCTCGCTCCACTCGAGAAGATCTGGAGCGCGGCCGTCTCGATCGACGTCACCGACGACCCGCGGCTCGTCCGCGAGATGGCCCTCGCCGGCTGCACGGGGGTCTTCGTCGGGCTCGAATCGCTCTCCGACCCGAACCTCGCCGACGCCCGGAAGAAGACGCCGCCCGCCGCCGACTACGCGCGGAGGGTCGGCCTCTTCCACGACAACGGCATCCAGGTGAACGGGAGCTTCGTCCTCGGCTTCGACCACGACGGGCCCGACGTCTTCGACCGCACCGTCTCGTGGATCGAAGCGAACCGGCTCGAGTGCGCGACGTTCCACATCCTGACGCCGTACCCCGGCTCGCCCCTCTTCCGGCGAATGGAGGCCGAGGGGCGCCTCCTCCACCGCGACTGGAGCCTCTACGACACGTCCCACGTCGTCTTCAGGCCGGCGCGAATGACCCCGGAGCAGCTCGCCGAGGGCTACGCCTCCTGCTACCGGCGCCTCTTCTCGGCAGGCTCCATCTGGAGGAGGCGGCCGCTCGACCCGGGAGCCGTCGTTCCCTACCTCGCGATGTCGGTCCTCTACAAGCGCGCGAACCCGCTCTGGCGCTTTCTCATCCGTCACCGGCTCACGGCGCGGGCCTGGCGGCCCCTCGTCGACGCGACGCGCCGGCGGCACCTGGCCTTCAGGAAGAGGAGGCGCGCTTCGCCGGGCGGGCCCGGGGAGGGAGGCGCCTGAGGATTCGAAAGGCGCCGGGCCGGCGCTCAGCGGCTGGCGCGGGTGGCCTCGCAGGCTCTTTCGTACTTCTTCGCGCAGCCGGCCTCGAAGAGGGCGAGGGCCCTTGCAGGATCGGCCTCGACGCCCCGGCCGTCTCGTGCGAGGAGGCCGAGCCGGTAGCAGCTCTGGCCGTCGCCGCCGTCGCAGCCCTTCGTGAACCAGCGCGAGGCCTCGGCCGGGTCCGGCGGGACGCCTTCGCCGTTGTCGTGGAGGGAACCGACCATTCCGCAGGACCAGGCGCCTCCCAGCGCACACGCCTTCCGGTAGGCGTCCATCGCCTTCGCGAGGTCGACGGCGGCGCCCTCGCCCTTGTGCCGGGCCCAGCCGGCCTGGCCGCAGTCGAAACGCTCGCCGAAGCCGCAGGCGAACTCGTAGCGGGCGGCGTGGACGGCTTCCCAGGACGCCGGGCGCCCGCTCTGCTGGAACCTCCCGTACCAGGCCTCGCAGGGGCCGGCCGGGGAGAGGGCGGCGACGACGCTCGCGCGCGACCTCCGCATCGTCTCCGTGTCGGACCGGAGGACCTCGGGGGTCATGATCCGTCTCAGCGCGTCGACGGGAGTCTCACCGGCTTCGTTCGCGAGGCGCGGGTTCGCGCCTCCGGCGCAGAGGGCGAAGATCGATCCGAGCGACGTGCAGCTCGCGGCGTCGTGCAGCGGAGTGTCCGCGGCACGGTCCGCAGGGAAGGCCTCCGCGGCGCGGACGCTGCGGACGTTCGGGTCGGCGCCCGACTCGAGCAGGACCTCGACGGTCCGGTCGTCGCAACCCCGGGCGGCGTGGTGCAGAGCGGTGCGACCCCGGAGGTCCGTCGCGCGGAGGGCGGCCGGGTCCGAGGCGTAGAGGCGCAGCAGGCCGTCGCCCGGGCCGGCGGCGTTCGAGCTTCCTGTGAGGGCGAGCAGGGGTGAAACGGATCCGCCTGTCCGCTCGACGGTGCGCGGAGCGAGCCGGGCCCCGCGGGCGACGAGCGCGTGCGCGAGGGCGAGGGCCGCGTCGTCGTGCGGCCCGGCGCCCGCGAGGACTTCGAGCGGCGCGTCGCCGCTGTCGAGCTCGAGGTTCGGGTCCGCGCCCGACGCGAGCAGGAGCTCGACGGCCTCGGCGTTCCGGGACCTGATCGCCGCCGAGAGAGCGGTCTCGACGAGGGTCCTCATCGCGCCCTTTCGACGGCCGGTCTGCCAGCGTTTTCCGTTCGCGGCCTTCGGGTCCTCCCCGAGAACCGACCTCAGCGTCTCGAGGTCTCCCCTCTCGACGGCCTCGAGAGCGCGCAGGCCGGCCGCGTCGTGCTTCGCGGCCTCGCGGCTCTCCCCGCGCCAGCCGCACGACGCGAGCACGAAGAGGCTCGAGATCCCGGCGAGGATGGCGCCGCGGCGCATTTCCCGAAGATTCTAGACGCGAGGCGCGAGGAGCCGGCTCCTGGCGTCCCGCGCCTCATCTGCCACGACGACGCATTGACGGCGGAGTCGCCGTTCATCCGAGGGTGAGGGAGGAACCGTCCTCGCGCCGGGACACCACGGCCTTGCGCCGGGCTCCGTACGCGCGCAGGATGAGAACGAAACCGGGAGGCTGGATCGTGGCCCTCTCGTCCGGTGTCCGCCTGGGTCCGTACGAGGTCGTCGCTCCTCTCGGAGCGGGAGGGATGGGCGAGGTCTACCGGGCGCGCGACACCCGCCTGGGACGCGAGGTGGCGCTCAAGGTCCTTCCCTCCGAGCTGGCCGCGAACGCGAAGCGGCGCGCCCGCTTCGAGCTCGAGGCGCGGGCGGTCGCTTCCCTCAACCACCCCCACATCGTCACGCTCTACTCGCTCGAGGAGGAGGGGCCGACCGTCTTCCTCACGATGGAGCTCGTGGACGGGGAGACGGTCGCGGCGATCGCCGCCCGCAGGCGCGTGGACCTTCCCGGAGTGCTGCGGATCGCCAGCGCGGTCGCCGACGCCGTCGGCTACGCCCACGCGCACGGCGTCCTCCACCGCGACCTCAAGCCGGCCAACCTGATGGTGACGCGGGACGGCCGGGTGAAGGTCCTGGACTTCGGCCTCGCGAAGCTCTGGAGGGCCGCGGGGGACGGGGAGGCGTCGTTCGGGTCGGCGAAGACCCAGTCCCTTCTCGAGCCGCTGACGGAGCGGCACGCAATGGTGGGGACCCCGCACTACATGTCGCCGGAGCAGGCCGAGGGCGGCGCGGTCGACCAGCGGTCCGACATCTTCTCGCTCGGCGTCGTCCTCTACGAGCTCGCCGCGGGCGAGCGGCCCTTCCGGGGAAGCTCGACCCAGTCGGTCATCGCTTCGGTCCTTCGCGACAGGCCGCGTCCGCCCGGAGAGGTGAACCCGGGGGTGCCGCCGGCGCTCGCGGACATCGTCATGAAGTGCCTGGAAAAGGACCCGGCCCGGCGCTACCAGTCCGCGCGGGAGCTGCGAGACGACCTCGACGCCCTGCGACAACAGGCCGAGGCGCAGCCGGCCCCGGTCCCGACCTCGATCCACGCGCCGGCGGCGCCGGTCCGCCGCTCCGTCGCGGTGCTGCCGTTTCTCAACCTGAGCCCCGACCCCGAGAACGAGTTCTTCGCCGACGGGATCGCCGAGGACGTCATCGCGCAGCTGTCGAAGATGCGCGCGCTGAAGGTCATCTCGCGCACCTCCGCGATGCGGTTCAAGGGTCGCCGCGAGAGCCTTCGGGAGATCGCGGGCCAGCTCGGCGTCGCCACCGTCGTCGAGGGGAGCGTCCGGAGGGCCGGCAACCGCGTGCGCATCGTCGCCGAGCTCATCGACGCCGAGACCGACGCGCACCTCTGGGCCGAGACCTACGACCGTCAGCTCACCGACATCTTCGAGATCCAGTCGGAGGTGGCGCTCCGGATCGCCGAGGGGCTCCGGCTCGAGCTCTCGACGGACGAGAAGGAGCGCGTCGCCGAGCCGGCGCCGGTGGGCCTCGAGGCCTACGAGGCGTACCTCAGGGGCCGCGGGCTCCTCTACCGATACACGGAGGCCGGCATCCGTCAGGGCCTCGCGAGCCTCGAGAAGGCGGTCTCCCTCGAGCCGAGGTACGCGGCCGCGCACGACCAGGTCGCCGTCGCCTACATGCTCCTCGGCATGGGGCTCGGCGGAGGCCGGATCCGGCCGGGGGAGGCGTACGCCCGGGCGAAGGCCGCGGCGGCCCGGGCGCTCGGGCTCGACCCCCGCAGCGGGGACGCTCACGGCACCTCCGGCGCGCTCCGGTTCCTGGCCGACTACGACTGGGCGGGCGCCGAGGAGTCGCTCGGGACGGCGCTCCGGCTCAGCCCCGGCAGCGCGTTCGTCCTCGACTTCCTCGGGCTCATGCTCTCGGCGCAGGGGCGGTACGACGAGGCGCTCGCGGCGCAGCGCCGGAGCCGCGAGCTCGACCCCCTCACGATGGTCCACACGACCGACCTCGCGACGACGCTGATCCGCGCGGGACGCTACGGGGAGGCCGCCCGGGAAGCCCGGCACGTCGTCGAGGTCGAGCCCTCGTTCCCCTTCGGTCACTCGGCCCTCGGCTGGGCGCTGTTCCTGGCCGGCGAGCGCGAGGAGGGGCTCCTGGAGGTCGAGGCCGCGGTCGCGCTCTCGTCGGAAAACACCCTCCTCCGGGCCCAGCTCGGCGAGGCCTTCGCCCTCGCGGGGCACGAGGGGCGCGCGCGGGAGATCCTCGCCGAGCTCGTCCGGACTGCCGACGACCGCTACGTCCAGCCCTACCACCTGGCCTACGTCCACACCGGGCTCGGCGAGCACGAGCGGGCGATCGACCTCCTCGAGGCGGCCGTGGAGGAGAGGGGCGGCGGAGCCTACGGCATCAAGGGCTCGTTCCTCTTCAAGCCCCTCCGCGGTCACCCCCGCTTCCGCGCGCTCCTCCGGCGGATCAACCTCCCGCCGGGGCCGGGCTCCTCCGGCGGGGCGGACGCCCCGCCCCGGGAGCGCAGCGCCACGGGGACGTGACCGGGTCCGGGCGCCTCAGCGCTCGAACGACTCGGTCCGCGACGCGGCCGAGAGCGGGACGAGGTAGCGCGCCGGGTCCTCGGCGATCTTCCTGTGGGCCGCCTCGAGGGTCGTCTCGCCCGCGTAGCTGACGGCCGAGCGGAGGTGCCCGGCAATCCGGGCGAGGACGTCGACGACGCTCCCGACGTAGGGGACCCGCACCGACTGCCCCTCGGACGGCGTTGCGAGCGCGTCGGCGACCCCGGCATCCGTCGAGCCGTCGACGACGGCCTCGGGGGAGGTCATCCCGCGGTAGAGCTTCATCTTCTGGCGGGTCGCCGGGTCGTCGACGACGATGCCGGGCGACTCGTCGGTGCCGGAGAGGAGCGACCCGAGCATGACGGTCGAGGCGCCGGCCGCGAGGGCCAGGAAGACGTCCTTGTCGTTCCGGATGCCGCCGTCCGCGATGATCGGGACCTTGCCTTCCGTCGCGAGCCAGGCCTCGCGGATCGCCTGGAGCTGCGGCACGCCGGCGCCCGTCTCGAGGCGGGTCCGGCAGCCGCGGCCAGGGCCGACCCCGACCTTGATCGCCGCCGCCCCGACGTCGGCGAGGAAGCGGGCCCCTTCGCCCGTGGCGACGTTCCCGACGACGAGCGGGATCCCGGGGAAACGGCTCCGGAAGGCGGGGACGGCTCTCGCGAGAATCTCGGAGTGGGCGTGGGCGACGTCCATCAGGATGACGTCGACCTCGGCCTCTGCGAGGGCGGCGGCGCGTTCGAGGTAGTCCCCCGCGGCGCCGATGGCCGCGCCGACGCGGAGGCGCCCCCGGCCGTCCTTGACCGAGTAGGGCTTCCTCTTGAAGAGGTGGAGGTCGCGCATCGTCACGAGGCCGCGGATGCGCCCCTCCTCGTCGACGAGCGGGAGCTTCTCGACCCGCCGCTCCCACATCGTCCGCTCGGCCTCCTCCATGCTGACGGTGGGCGGCCGCGTGACGAGGCGGGCGAGGGGGGTCATCAGCTCCTCGACGAGGCGCTCGCCGCTCCCGTGCTCGAGCGGGAGGTCGCGCTGCGAGAGGAGGCCGGCGAGGAGACGGGACCCCTCGGTTTCCTCGATGAGGATGCCGCTCGAACGGTGGCGCTCGATGAGGCGCCGCACCTCGGAGATCGTGGCCCTGCGGGGGAGGACGAGCGGCTTCTCGATGACGTACGAGTGGCGCGTCTTGACGTACTTCACGCGCGCCGCCTGCACGTCGATCGGGGAGCTGCGGTGGAGGAAGCCGAACGCCCCTTCCAGCGCGAGCGCCCTGGCCATCTCCTCGCCGACGACGGTGTCCATGTTCGCGCCGACGATCGGGACGCCGA
>CALMDF010000178.1 GCA_937864895.1 uncultured Holophagales bacterium
CGGTGAGGGACGCCTTGACCGCGATCTCGGCCGTCTCGAAGTCGCGGATCTCGCCGACGAGGATGATGTTCGGGTCCTGGCGCAGGAAGGAGCGGAGGGCCGCGGCGAAATTCAGGCCGATCGAGTCCTTCATCTGCACCTGGTTGATGCCGGGCAGGTTGAACTCGACCGGGTCCTCGGCCGTCATGATGTTCGTGTCGGGGGTGTTGATCCTCGAGAGGGCCGAGTAGAGGGTGTTCGTCTTGCCCGAGCCGGTGGGTCCCGTGACGAGCACCATCCCCCAGGGGCGCATGATCGCCTTCTCGAACCTCTGGAGGCTCGACTTCTCGAAGCCCAGCTTCGTCATGTCGAGCATGAGGTTGTCCTTGTCGAGGAGGCGGCAGACGATCTTCTCGCCGAAGAGGGTCGGCAGGACGCTGACGCGGTAGTCGAGCTCCTTGACCTTCCCCGAGAGCTTCATCTTGATCTTGATGCGCCCGTCCTGCGGGAGCCTCTTCTCGGCGATGTCGAGCTTCGCGAGGATCTTGATGCGCGAGGCGATGGCCTCCTTCAGCTTGGAGGGCGGGTTCATCACCTCCTGCAGGATGCCGTCCACCCGGTAGCGGACCCGGTACTCCTTCTCGTAGGGCTCGACGTGGATGTCCGAGGCGCCGCGCTTGATCGCGTCCGTCAGGATGATGTTGACGAGCCGGACGACCGGGGCCTCCTCGCCCTCCTCGACGAGCTTCTCGAGGTCGATGGCGTCCTGCTCCTCCTCGTCGACGACCTCGAGCGAGGTGTCGGAGGCGTCGACGGCGGACATCTCCTCCATGACCTTCTTGAGCTCGAGGGCGTGGGAGGCGCCGTAGTTCCGGTCGATGGAGTGCTGGAGCGCGATCTCCGAGGCCACGACCGGCTCGACGTTGTAGCCGGTCATGAACTTCAGGTCGTCCATGGCGAAGACGTTCGTCGGGTCGGCCATCGCGATCGTCAGCGTCGCGCCCGTCTTGTTGACCGGCAGGATGTTGTACTTGCGCGCGACGTCCGCCGGCACGAGCTTCAGGACGTTCGGGTCGATCTCGAAGTGCGAGAGGTTGATCGACGGGACGCCGAACTGGGCCGAGAGCGTCTCGGTGATGTCGTCCTCGCTGACGAAGCCGAGGCGCACGAGGGCCTCCCCCAGCTTCACGCCCGAGTCCTTCTGGAGCTTCAGCGCCGCCGCGAGCTGCTCCCCGTTGATGAGCTTCGCCTTCTGGAGAAGTTCTCCCAGTTTGACCGCCATGCGGGCAATGATAGTCGGTCGTACGCCCGGCGGCGGTCCCGGTCTCTCAGCGCGCCGGGGAGGGGGGCTCGGGGGGGGCCGGGGGGGAGGGCGCCTCTCCGCTGACCCGGGTCAGCCGCGCCGTCACCGAGCCGATCGGCAGGATCGACCTGGCCATCACCGGCAGCCTGCGGGCGTCGTCGCTGAACCAGAGGAAGAGCTTCTTCCCCTCGTTGCGGTCCGCGGTCGAGGACGGGTCGTGCATCCGGGGCTGGACCTTGAGGGCGTCGAAGACCCCGAGCTCCGTCTCGACCTTCTCCCTCCCCAGCACGGCGACCACGAGCCGGTAGAGCTTCCCGCGGGAGTAGAGGTCGACGCGCGTCTCGGTCCCGGGAGAAAGCGGGACCGTCCTCATGAAATAGAAGGACGAGATGACGTCCTGGAACCGTTCCGGGATCGGCCCGACCCCGCGGAGCTCCTTGGCGTCCCTCCAGGTCGCGATCCGTCGAGACAGGTCGAACTCCTCGACCTCGTCGGAGACGTAGCGGCCCTCCCGGGCGTGCTTCTCGAAGCGCACGGGGGTGAAGTCCCTCGCGTCGATCCAGGTCTCGTAGCGCGTGTCGACGGGGTAGAACTTCGAGACGTAGTCGTTCGAGACGGCCGAGAGGCTGATCCGGTGGACGGGAACCCCGTCCGGGCTGGCCTCGCGGGAGGTCTCGAGCGTCATCTCCCCCCCCTCGATCTTGAGCCAGGAGATCGTGTAGACGAGCGTCTCCCCGGCCTCGAAGGGAACCGGGGCGAGCTTGTCCTTCGGGAGCTCCACCCTCCCGAGGTTCGGGAGGACGTTCGCCGTGACGGACGCCGCGAGGGGCCCGGCCAGCGCGAGGGCGAGGAAGGCGGAGAGCGACCTATGTCGCCTGCGGGGCGTCGGAGGGCTCGGCGAGGAGCGCGAGAGAGGCGTGGAGGACGACATCGGACGTGAGCCCCGGAAGGCCGGCAAGGCCGGCATTGTAGGCCCCGCTCCCGTCCCGCAAGATCCGGACCCGGGGCCCCACGGGGCCGAACCGCACGGGATCGGTCGGCCCGTAGAGCGCGATCGTGGGGGTCCCGGCGGCGGCGGCGAGGTGCGTCGGCCCGGTGTCCGCGCCGACGAAGAGGGAGGCGCGGGCGGCGAGACGGGCCGAGGCGGCCGGCGGGCTCGCAGGGGCCAGGGAGGCGGCCCCGCCCGAGAGCTCGACGATGCCCTCGGCCCTTTCGCGCTCTCCGGGGCCCCAGCGAAGCACCGGCTCGAGGCCCTTCGCCGCGAGGGCGCGGCAGAAGGCGGCCGTCGCGGCGGGGGCCCATTCCTTCGTCGGCCGCGAGGAAAAGGGCTGGAGGAGGGCGAAGGGGCGGGCGGACCTCGCGGCGAGCCAGGCGTCCACCTCCGGGGCCGGCCTCTCGACGAGGTGCGACACGTCGGGGACCCGCGGAAACCCCGACCTCCCGAGGACCCTTTCCCCGAGGGCGAGCCCGCGGTCGACGACGTGGGTCCCGGGCGGGACCTCGACCCTCTCCGACGTCGTGAGGGCATTCACCCTTTCGGTCGCCGTCCGGAACCCGAACCCGACCTTCCGCCGCGAGCGCGCGGCGAGCGTGATCCAGGCGGATTTCAGGAGTCCCTGGGCGTCGACGACGACGTCCGGCTCGAAGGCCCGGAGCGCCGAGAGGAACGTCCGGAGCTCGCGGCGCGTCGCCGCCGAGAGCGGGTGGCGCCTCCAGGCGCGCGTCGTCGCCACGAGGACCTCGTCCACGTAGGGCGCTCCCTCGACGAGACCCGCGAGAGGGCCCTCGACGGCCCACGCGAGGCGGTCGCCCTCGCCACGGAGCGCCCTGGCGAGCGGGAGGGTGAAGACGACGTCGCCGAACGACGAGAGGCGGACGAGGAGAATCTTCATCGGCGTTTCGGTATTCTCCCCTCATGGTGCTCGACGCGCCGGTTCTCGTCCTGAACCGGTCCTTCGCCGCCCTCGCCCTCACGGACGCGCGACGCGGGTTCACGCTCTTCTACAAGGGCCACGTCCGGGCCGTCCTCCCCGACTTCACGACGTACGACTGGGACGAGTGGTGCGACATCCCCGTCCAGCCGGGGGACTCCGACGTCGTCCGCACCCCGAGCTTCGTCCTCAAGGTGCCGCACGTCATCCAGCTCCTCTCGTGCGACCGGCCCCCGCGGTACGACGTGAAGTTCTCGAGGCACAACATCTACGTGAGGGACGGCACCCGGTGTCAGTACTGCGGCCGGCGGTTCCCGACCTCGGAGCTGTCGCTTGACCACGTCGTTCCCCTCTCCCGCGGCGGCGTCTCGTCCTGGGAGAACGTCGTCTGCGCCTGCCTGAAGTGCAACGTGAGGAAGGGGAACCGGCTCCCCGACGAGGCGGGGATGGCCCTCCGCCGCCCGCCCGCCCGCCCGAAGGCCTCGCCCCTCGGGCTCCTGGCGCCGGTCCGGATCCATCCCGCCTGGAAGAACTTTCTCGACGTCGCCTACTGGAACGTCGAGCTCGGCTGACCCCGTGCCCGCCCGCGGCATTCGGGTCAGCCTGGGTGCACGGAATGGGGTACCCGGCCCCCCGGCCGCCCGGGCCGGAGCTCCGGGCGTGTTGCTTCAACTCTCTCTTATTGAAGCACTTGTACGTGGCGCACGGATGTGACCCGAGCCTTGGCAGGAAGGTTGTAAGGGAGTCGGCAGCCGGTGTGCGCCAGGAACGGCCCCCCCCGGCTCCGGAGGAAAGCAGGAAGTAAGCGCACCAGACAGCCCGAGCTTCAAGGAACCCCGGCCGAGAGGCCGGGGTTCTTCAATTTGGGGGGTCGGCTCGCCAGCGGTCGTGGAGCCAGAGCCACTGCTCCGGCGCGGCCCGGACCTGGCTCTCGACGAGGGCCGCGACCCGGGCCGTCAGGGGCTCGACCTCCCTTTCCTCGGGAGGAAGGGCCCTGACGTCGATCGGCGGGCCGTAGACGAGCCGGTACCGGCCGGGCGCCACGCGCAGGCAGACGACCGGGAGAATGAGGGCGCCGGTCTTCTCCGCGAGCCTCGCGATGGAAGACGTCGTCGCGGCGGGCCTCCCGAAGAAGGGGACGACGACGGCGTCGGGCGGACGGGCGCGCTGGTCGCCCAGGATTCCGACGACGCCCCCCGCGCGGAGCGCCTTCAGGAGCGTCCGGGCGGCCTCCCTCTTGCTAACGACCCGGCACCCGGTCCGCTCCCGCATCGCCGTGAGGCGGGCGTCGAGGAGCGGGTTGTCGAGGGGGCGCGCCACGACCGTCACGGGAATCCCGTGCGCGCCCGTGACGAGCGCCGCCCACTCCCAGTTCCCGAGGTGGGGCGTCGCGAAGAAGACGCCCCGGCCGGAACCGGCGGCCGCGCGGGCGTTCTCGAGCCCGGCGACCTCGACGCGGGAAAGGAGGCTCGGGACCGGCTCCGTCTCGGAGCGAAGCAGGTCGGCGGCGAGGCCCCCGAAGTGCGCGAAGACCTCCCGGCCGAGCCTTTCGACCTCGGGGGCGGGGCGTTCGGGAAAGGCCAGCGCGAGGTTCGTCGTGACGAGCCGGCGGCGGCGGGCGTCGAGGCGCCTGTAGAGGAGGCCGGCGGCCCGGCCGACCCTGTCGGCGAGCCGGGGGGAGAGGAGCCGGAAAAAGCTCCGCAGGAGGAGGTAGGCCACGAGCTCGAGCCGGTTGCGCAGGGCGCTCCTCGCAGCGGCCACGGCTAGGACGGCCTCCTCGAGAGGAGGGAGAGGACCTCCGAGACGAAGGCGGCCTCGACGACGCGTGCCTCCACGGCCACCCGGAAGATGGGGACGGACAGCACGGCTTCCAGCTTGACGGCGTCCTTTTCCGTCGTCACGACGGCCGTCGCCCCGGTCTCCTCCAGGGCGCGTTCGATCCGCCCGGCGGTGACGGGCCCGTAGGCCTCGTGGTCCCGGAACGAGAGGAGCTCCGCCGGGGAGACTCCGATCGACGAGAGGGTCGAGAGGAACGAGCCGGGGCGGGCGATGCCGGCGACGGCGACCGTCGTCCCGGCGGGAAGGTCCGCGGGGTCGACCGGCCGTCCCTCCCTGTCCCGGATGCCGAGGACTTCCGTCCGGGCCCGGAAGACGGGGACCCCGGGCGCGTGGAGGCCGGCAAGCTCGAGCGCCGCCGCGGGGTCCGACTGCTCGGTCTTCGTGACGACGATCAGGTCGGCCCGGGCGAGGGCGGAGAGGGGCTCGCGAAGGAGCCCGGCGGGGAGGAGCGCTCCCCCCGCCGCGGGGTCGGTCGCGTCGAGGAGGACGATGTCGACGTCCCGGGCGAGGCCGACGTGGGAGAACCCGTCGTCGAGGAGGTGGACTCCGACCGGCGCCTCGAGCGTCTCGGCGCGGGCGGCGGCCCGCACGCGCCGGGCGTCGGCGACGATCGGGACGGACGGGAGCGCCCGCGCGAGGAGAGCCGGCTCGTCCCCTGAGGCGGAGACGCTCGCGACCGTCCCCCGTCCGTCGGAGACGACGACGGTCCCGCGGCTCTTCCGCCCGTACCCGCGCGTCAGGATGGCGGGGGAATGGCCCCGCTTCGAGAGCTCGCCCGCGAGCCATCGGACGAAGGGCGTCTTGCCGGTCCCCCCGGCCGCGACGTTCCCGACGGAGACGACGGGCCGCGCGGCTCGACGGACGGAGAAGAACCCCCGGCGGTAGAGGTCGAGGCGCAGGGCGACTCCGGCGCCGTAGAGGCGCGACAGCGGGAGGAGGAGGCTCCTCAAGCGCGGTCTCCGGCCCGGCCGTCGAGGAGGTCGAGGGCGAGGCGGACGGTGCGTCGCGTCGCCCCGCGGTGCCGGGCGAAGAGATCCCCGGCCGCCTCGCAGGCCTCGCCGCGGGCACCCGGCGAGAGGAGGAGCCGGGCGAGCGCCCGCGCGGCCTCCGCGGGGCCGGTCACCTCGACGACCGCCTTCCCGGCGGCTTCCACGGTTCGGCGGATGTTCGAGGTCGAGGGCCCGAGGACGACGGGGATGCCCGCGAGGAGAGGCTCGAGGACATTGTGCCCGCCCCGCTTCCCGAAGGTCCCGCCGAGGAGGGCGACGTCCCCGAGCCGGTAGGCCGAGGCGAGCTCGCCGATCGTGTCGAGGAGGAAGACGTCCGCCGGGCCCGTCTCCGCCGTCGAGGACCTCCGGGCGACGCGAAGTCCCGCCGACTCCGCCCGGAGGGCCGCCTCGTTCCAGGCTTCGGGGCGGCGCGGAGCGAGGAGGAGGAAGGGGGCGCACCCCTCGGCGGCGAGCCGGGACGGGAGAGAGAGCGCGAGGTCGAGCTCCTCCTCGGCGATCGACCCGCCGACGAGGACGGGCCGCCCGGCGGCGAGCGCCCGGACCCGGTCCGCGAAGGGAGGCTCCGGGGGGAGCGGCCGGTCGAACTTCATGTCGCCCGCGAGATGGATCCTTCCGCCGGGGACCCCCACGGCCGCGAAGCGGGCGGCGTCCTCCGGGGTCCTCGCGGCCACGGCGGAGAGGGCCGAGAGGGGGCCCCGGAAGAGGGGGCCCGCGGCGCGAAGGCGCCTCGCCGAACGCTCGGAGAGCCGGGCGCTGGCGACGAGGACGGGGAGACCGCGCCGCCGGGCCGCCCCGAGGAGGACGGGCCAGAGCTCCGTCTCGACGAGGACGAGAAGGCGTGGCCCGGCCGAGTCGAGGAGACGCCGGACCGACAGCGGGAGGTCGAGGGGGAAGGGCTGCAGACGAGCCGGAGGGGAGAGGTCCCGGAACCTGCGGCCGAGGAGCCCCACACCGGCGGGCGTCGAGGAGGTCACGAGGAGGGGAAGGTCGGGACGCTCGGCGCGCAGGGCGAGCGCGAGCGTGTGGGCCAGCTCGACCTCGCCGACCGAGACTCCCTGGATCCAGACGTCCGCCTGCGCCTGTCCTTCCGGCGGCAGAAGCCTCCGGGCGATGAGAGCCGGGACGCCGGAACCCCTCCGGGTCTCCGGAGAAACTCTCAACCGGCCTTCCTGGAGAAGGTTACGCTTCCCATCGGAGAGGCCGCATTATACGGGCGCGCCAGGAGCCGGCCGCGGGACGGGATCCCGGGGCCGGCGCGATAGACGGCGCCGGGCGGGGAACCGTAGAACGGTCGGCATGGCCATCCAGCTGGTAAACGCCCGGCGAACGCCGCGGGAGGAGACGACGATCGAGCCGAGGGACGAACGGCGCCTCGCCGAGCTCGCGAAGTCGGGCGACGAAGATGCGTTCGCCGAGCTCATCCGCGGCCGGGCCGATTCCGTCGTCGCCTTCCTCCGCCGGATGCTCGGCGACCAGGAGGACGCCCGCGACGTCGCCCAGCTGACCTTTCTCCGGGTCTGGGAGAACCTGCCGCGCTACGACCCGACCTGGGCCTTCTCCACGTGGCTCTTCCGGATCGCCGGGAACCTCGCCATCGACGCCCTCCGCGCGCGTGGCACCCGGGCCAGGACCCTCGCCGAGAGCTTCCGCGTCGTCCGCGGGGGACTCCTCGCCGCGGAGCCGGAGGCGCCGCTGCGCCTCTCCCGCGACGAAGTCCGGCGAGTGTTCGACGCGTGCGCGACGGTCCTCTCGGAGAAGCAGCGCCTCGTATTCGTCCTCAGGGAGATGGAGGAGAAGGAGAGCCGCGAGGTGGCTGAAATCGTCGGGTGCCGCGAGTCCACCGTCAGGAATCACCTCTTCCAGGCCCGCCGGCTCCTCCGGGAGGAGGTCCGGCGCCGGTTCCCCGAGTACGCCCCGGCGGCGAAGAGGGAAGGAGAGGAGGTC
Source organism: uncultured Holophagales bacterium (assembly GCA_937864895.1). Taxonomy (GTDB): domain Bacteria; phylum Acidobacteriota; class Thermoanaerobaculia; order UBA5066; family UBA5066; genus UBA5066. The sequence goes on from CALMDF010000178.1 coordinate 8,007, forward strand.
GAGGCGTGAGCGACTCCGCCTGCTCCCGTCTCGGCGAACTCCTCGCCCGCCGCGACGAGGACCGCCTGTCTCTCCCGGAAGAGCGCCTCCTCCGCGAGCACCTCGCGGCCTGCGGCCCGTGCGCCGCGAGAGCGGTGGCTCACGACCCCGTCCTTCTCTTCACCCCCGAGGCGACGGGGGACGTCCTGACGCCCGAGTCGCGCGAGCGCCTCGTCGGGGACGTTCTCGCGGCCGCCGGGGCGATCCGCGCAGGGCGCCGGCTCGCCTCCGGACGGCGCGTCGTCGTCCTCAGGATCGCCGCGTCCCTCCTTCTCGCGGTTTCCGTCGCGGGGGCGTGGCTGTGGCGCGGCGGCGGGACGGCGAGCCCCCGGGAAGAGGCCGGCCCGGTCTCCGTCGCGGCCGAGGCGGGCACCGCGCCCGCCGAGGCCTTCTCCCCGATCGAGGCGGTCGGCGGCGCCGGCGCCGTCGTCTACCAGTTCCCCGCGGCCAGGCCCGGGGAGCCGACGGTCGTCTTCGTCGTCGACCGGAACGCGGACATCTGAATTGCGCAGGAGGCCGCTTCTCCGCACCGCGGCCCTCGCGGTCCTTCTCCTCGCCGGCGTCGAGGCCGGGGCGGCGCCGCCGCCCACGCCGCAGCCCGAGCCGGACGTCGTCAGGGTCTTCTCCCTCCGGCACCGCAAGGCCGAGGAGGCGTTCCTCGTCGTGCGGCCGCTCCTCACCGCACGCGGGTCCGTGATCGTGCAGCCGGCGCAGAACACCCTCACGGTCCGCGACGCGGGCCGCGTCGTCGAGCGGGCGGCCGAGGCCATCAGCCGGTTCGACATCCCCCCGCGCGGGTACGCCATCTCGGTCTCGCTCTTCCGCGCCACGTCCGACCCCTCCCCCAGGGGATCTCCGACGCCCGTCGCCGAGCACATCCGGGGCGTCGGCGCGCGGCTCCGGAAGCTCTTCAGCTTCACGGACTACACCCCTCTCGACGAGGTCGTCATCCAGGGGCTGGAAGGGGAGCCGGTCTCTTGGAACCTGGGCGGGAGCTACCGCGTGGACTTCCTGCTCGAGTCGGGAGGGGGCAGCGAGGTCGTCCGGCTCCGGAACTTCGTCCTCTCCCGCGTGCGTCGCGACGAGAAGGGGAAGGAGACGGCCCACGACGTGGCGCGCACCTCGATCAACCTCCGGATGAAGGAGCCTTTCGTCCTCGGCGTCGGGCGCGAGGAGGGGGGCTCCGCGGCCCTCTTCCTCGTCCTCTCCGCGGCCCCGGTGGGCGCCGGCCCGGGAATCGGAGGGCTCCGCTGATGCCGGAGTTCGTCTGCCGCGTCGGGACGCCCGAGGGAAGCGTGGCGACGCGGACGATCGAGGCGCCGGACGAGGCCGCCGTGCGCGCGGAGATCGCCAGGCAGGGGGCGCGTCTCTTCTCGGTCCGCTCCGCCGGGA
>CALMDF010000179.1 GCA_937864895.1 uncultured Holophagales bacterium
CGTCGACTCGGCGGCCTCCACGGCGGTCGAGGTGGAGGCCCTCCTCGGCGCGAACGGGCGGCGCGAGGGCGGGGCGGGGGAGACGCACCTCCTCGTCACCGACTCCTCCGAGCGCCTCCGCCGGGTGGCGGGGCGTTTCCTCGGCCGGGAGGCCGCGGTCCTCGAGCTCGTCGACCTGCCGTAAGCTCCGCCCCGATGCCTCGCCCCGACGGCCGCACTCCCCTCCAGCTCCGACCCTTCTCCCTCGAGTGCGGCGTCGTGCCCCACGCCGAGGGGTCGTGCCTCATCACCCAGGGCCGCACGAAGGTCCTCATCGCCGCCACGCTCGAGCAGAAGACGCCTCCGTTCCTGCGCGACACGGGCGAGGGCTGGGTCACGGCCGAGTACGGGATGCTCCCGCGCGCCACGCTCGAGCGGACGGCCCGCGAGGCCGCGAAGGGAAAGCAGGCGGGGCGCACGCTCGAGATCCAGCGCCTCATCGGGCGCGCCCTGCGCGGCGTGGCCGACCGGACGACGTTCCCCGAGTGGACGGTCACCCTCGACTGCGACGTCCTCGTGGCCGACGCGGGGACGCGCTGCGCGTCCGTGACGGGCGCGTGGGTCGCCCTCGCGCTCGCCCTCGAGACGCTGCGCAGGAAGGGGGGCCTGAAGCGGCGCCCCTTCCGCGAGTCGGTCGCGGCGATCTCGGTCGGCGTCATGCCCGAGCGCGACCGCCCCGAGGGCGTCGTCACCCTCGACCTCGACTATTCCGAGGACTCCACGGCCCACGTCGACCTGAACGTCGTCGGCACGTCCACCGGACGCTACGTCGAGGTGCAGGGGACGGCCGAGCGCGAGCCGTTCGACGACAAGCGCCTCCGGGAGATGCTCGCCGTCTCGAAGAAGGGGCTCCGGCGCCTCTTCCGCGCCCAGCGGAAGGCCCTCGAGGGACGCGTCCCCGAAGAGTGGCTCCCCCTGGCCTGACCGGCCGTCAGACCTTCTTCGCCAGCTCCGAGATCCTCTTCGCGACGTCCTTCGGCGCTTCGAGCGGGGCGTAGTGCCCGATGCCCGGCAGCTCGACCCAGGTGGCGTCGGGACGGGCGGAGCGAATCGTCTCCACGTCCTTCGGCGGCGCGAGCGGGTCTTCCGAGCCCGTGAGGAGGAGGAGCGGCAGCTTCGTCCCGGCGAGCCGCTTCGACAGGGGCGGCGCGGCGAGGAGGCCGTCGACGGAACGCTCCAGGGCGCGGAGCGCCGCCGACGCGTTCGGGCCGGTCCGGGCGGCGATCCCGCGTGCCACGAACCCCTTCCGTCCCGCCCCGTCGACGGCGAAGCCGTAGCCGAGCGCGCTCTTCAGCGTCGACTCGGGCGTCGCCCCGACGAGCGAGGCGCGCGACATCGCCTTCCACTTCAGCGTGTCGGTGAACCCGTACGACGCGGCGCCGAGAGGCGAGACGAGCGCGAGGGCGAGGACGCGCCTCGGCGCGAGGAGAGCCAGCTCGCCGGCGACCCGGCCGCCGAGGGAGTGACCGGCGACGACGGCCGTCTCCACGTCGCGGTCGTCCAGCTCGCCGAGGACCCACCTCGCGAGCGAGGCCGGGTCGTAGCTGTCGTGCGGGCGCGCCGTCTTCCCGAAGCCCGGGAAGTCGAAGGCGAGCGGGGAGAGGCCCTTCGGCAGCGCCGCGGCGACGCCGGCCCAGTCCTCGGCGGAGCCGCCGAGGCCGTGGAGGAGGAGAACGGTGCGGCTCACCGCGTCTCCTCCGCCGCGGGTGGACATCCCCGCGGCCGCGGCCGAGAATCCGGCGCGTCGGGGCGTAGCGCAGTGGTAGCGCAGTTGCTTTGGGAGCAACAGGTCGGCGGTTCAAACCCGCCCGCCCCGACCATTGATTCCAATTCCCGGTCCCGTCGACGCATTCCGTCGGCCTCTCCCGCCCCGGGCCGGGGCGTTCGCCCTTCAGGCGCGGGATCTTGGCAGAGCGGCCCGGGCCCGTCGAGACGAAAGGGCCCGGCGGGGCGTCGCCGCCGCGCCGGGTCCTCTCGCGTTCAGGCGGGCCGGATCACTTCCTCGCCACCTGCGGCGGCTGGTACTCGGGAGCGGTGTTCTTCACGGGCGGGACCGTCTTCAGGTACGCATAGACCGCCTTCAGGTCGTCCACCGTCGCCTGGCGGTAGGCGGGCCAGGGCATCGGAGGGGCGATGGGGCGGCCCACCCCGAGGTGCTTGCCCTCCTTCAGGGCCTTCACGAAGTTCGCCTCGGTCCAGGAACCGATGCCCGTGGCGTCGGACGTGAGGTTCGGGGCGTAGCTGATTCCCCACGGGCCGGCGAAGGCGGTGTTCGTGGCGTTGCCGGAGTAGATCCAGCCGGCCATGTCGGGCGCGGGGGGCTTCGGGACCCTGAGGTCCTGCGGGTGCCCGGAGAGCCGGCGCGTCATGTCGGGCTCGGGGCCGCGGGCGCCCATCTTCATCGGGGTGTGGCAGTCGTCGCATCCCATGATGCCGACGAGGTACTGGCCCCGCGCGAGCTCGGGCGAGGCCCCGAACGTCAGGGGCTTTTTCGCGGGCTCGCCGGCGAGGGCGACGGCCGAGACGGCGAGGGTGGTGGCGGCGGCGGCGAGGGCGATGCGGCGAATCGTGTCGGCGGCGTTGAAGGTGGCGACCATGGCGGATCTCCTTTGTCCCCGGAAGATGGGGAGCGGAACCGGGCGCGGCCACCTAAGAACTGACTAACGTCTCCTAAGAATTCACTAAGCGGTGGGGCTGCGGTAACCTCCGCCCGCCGTGAGAGTTCCGGAGAACCTGGCGCCCCTGCTCGAGGGACTGGCGGCCGTTCACGTCGCGACGCGCGACTCCCGGTTCGTCCCCGACGAGGTGATGGCCGCCACGGCGCTCCTCGAGCCCGATGGGCGGCGCCTGACGGTCTATCTCCCGGTCGCGACGTCGGAGACGAGCCTCGCGAACCTCCGGGACAACGGGGCGATCGCGATCGTCCTGTCGCAGCCCCTCACGCACCGGACCGTGCAGCTGAAGGGCAGGGCGGAGACGATCCGCCCCGCACGCGAGGACGAGCGGGAGGCGGTGGAGCGGCACGCCGCGGCCTTCGACGCCGAGGTGGAGACGATCGGCCTGCCGCCCGCCGTCGTCAGGAGACGGGCGAAGTGGCCGTGCCACGCGGTGACGTTCGTCGTCGAGGCGGCCTACGAGCAGACGCCGGGGCCCCGCGCCGGCGAGCCCATCGAAGGAAGGGGCGCGGCGTGATCGGAAGGCTCCCCGGGCTCGCCCGCTGCTTCCAGGGGATCATCCCCGGCTCCCTCGCGACGTGCGACCTCGACGGGACGCCGAACGTGACCTACCTGAGCCAGATCCGGCAGGTGGACGAGCGTCACGTCGCGATCTCGCGCCAGTTCTTCAACAAGACGAGCCGGAACCTCGAGGCGAACCCGCGGGCGACGGCGACCGTCATCGACCCGGTCACCTTCGAGCAGTGGAAGCTCGGCCTCCGCTACGTGAGGTCGGAGACGGACACTCCCCTCTTCGTGGAGATGGCCCTCCGGGTCGAGGCGATCGCCTCCCACACGGGCATGAAGGGGATCTTCAGGCTCCTCTCCGCCGACGTCTGCGAGGTGGAGTGGCTGCGCCCCGTCGAGGGGTTCCTCGTGCCCGAGCCGCCGGGGCCCTGCCTCGCCGGGCCGCTGCGCGAAGGCCCGATGACGGAGATCCGCGCCCTCTCGCTCGTCTCCTGCCGCGTCAACCGGGCCGTGGACCTCGAGACGCTCCTCTACGACGTCCTCGCCGCGCTCGAGGAGGTCTTCGGCTTCCGCCACTCGATGATCCTCCTCCTCGACGAGAGCGGGCGGACGCTCGTGACGATCTCGAGCCACGGCTACGGCGGGAGCGGCGTCGGGGCCGAGGTCGCCGTCGCGCAGGGGCTCATCGGGACGGTGGCGGCGACGGGTGCGCCGCTTCGCCTGTCGGGAATGGAGTCGCTGCTGCGCTACTCGCGCGCCGTGCGCGGGACGATCGCGGCGGC
>CALMDF010000180.1 GCA_937864895.1 uncultured Holophagales bacterium
GTCCTCGAGGACGAGGCGCTCCTGCCCGCCGACGACGGGAACGCTGAAGACGCCGTGCGGGACGTCGGTGACCCGGTCGAAGTAGACGCGGGTGGCGTCCTTCGACCAGGCCACGCGGTAGACGGAGCCGGAGTCGGGCCGGGTCGTCAGGACCGACCAGTCGCCGGAGGCGGGTTTCATCACCGCCACCTGGGGGATGCCGTCCACCGGGGTCACGAAGGCGAGGGTCTGGCCGTCGGGGGCGAGCCGCGAGGAGAGGACCTGGGTGGCGTTCCCGAGGACGAGCTCGCCGCGCCAGGCGGGAGCCGCCTCGGAGGTCCGGTCCCGAAGCCACCAGCCGAGGCCGGCTCCGCCCCCGAGAAGGGCGAGGGCGCCGAGGACCGTCGCGACGAGGCGCGCGGCCCGATGGCCCCCGCTTTCGCGCGGAGGGGCCGCCACGGGCCGGGCGGGGGTGGGAGAGGGGGAAGCCGCGGTCGTGCGGATCGTCTCGGCCCCGGCCGTCCCGGCGATCGCGCGGCCGGTCGGGCGGGGGACCCCCTCGGTCAGCCGGGCGAGGTTGTCCCGCACCTGCTTCAGCTCGAGGGCGAGGTCGCGGGTGGCCGCGTAGCGCTCGTCGGGGTCTTTCGAGAGGCAGCGCGCCACGATCCAGGCGAGCGGGGCGGGAGTCTTCGGGCTGAGCCGCTCGAGCGGCTCGGGGTCCTCGTCGATGATGGCCGAGAGCGTCTGGACCGCGCTCGCCTTGTCGAACGCCTTGCGCCCGGTGAGGAGCTCGTAGAGGACGAGCCCGAGGCAGAACTGGTCGGAGCGGTAGTCCACGGCGCGGCCGCAGGCCTGCTCGGGAGACATGTAGCTCGCGGTGCCGACGACGATCCCGGTCGTCGTCTTCGCGAGGCCCTCGGCGAGCGGCCCCGAGGTCGCGGACCCGAACGGCTTGGCGAGGCCGAAGTCGAGGATCTTCACGGTGCCGTCGCGGGCCACCATGACGTTCTCGGGCTTGAGGTCGCGGTGGACGAGGCCGGCCTCGTGCGCGGCGGAGAGGCCCTCGGCCACCTGGACCATCACGTCGAGAGCCTTGCGGACGGCGAGGAGGCCCGGCGCGGCGAGCTGCCTGAGCGTCTTTCCCTCGACGAGCTCCATGGCGAGGAACGGCTGCCCCCCGGCCTGCCCGACCTCGAAGATGGTGACGATGTTCCGGTGGTTCAGGGACGAGGCCGAGCGCGCCTCTCCGATGAACCGGCGCAGGTGCTCGGGGACGGCGAGGAAGTCGGCGGAGAGGACCTTGACGGCCACCTCCCTGCCCAGCCGTTCGTCACGGGCGCGGTACACCTCTCCCATGCCGCCCACACCGAGGAGGCCGAGCACCTCGAAGGAGCCGAGCCGTGTCCCGACGGGGAGCGCCACCTCGCGCAGATTACTGCGCGGGCTCGAAGGCGTCACGCCTTCCGATGACGGCGGGGGAGAGCCTTGGTACGCTCGGGGCCGTGAAGAGAGTCGCTCGCAGCGTGATCCCCGCCGCCCTCCTCCTCGCCGCGTCCTTCGGCGGGTTCCCCGCGCCCGCCGAGGAGCCCGCCCCCGTCGAGCAGGTGGCGGCGCTCCTGGAGGGGACCTTCGACTCGAGAGCCCAGGCCGAGTCGGACCCGAAGATGTTCAAGGCCGTGCGGCTCGTCGCGGTGAGGGTGCCGAAGAGCCGCCTCGGCGACGGCTCGCCCGTCCTGTACGTCGAGCAGGCCCTGCTCGCGACTCCCGACCGCCCCTACCGGCAGCGCTTCTACCGGCTCGAGGAGACGGCCGACGGGGGCGTCATCTCCCGCGTTTTCGAGCCGAAGGACCTGCTCGCGGTCTCCGGGAAGTGGCGCGACCCGGCGGACCTCGCTCTCTTCGGCCCGGGGGACGTCACGGAGCGTATCGGGTGCGCCGTCCGGCTGAAGAAGACGGACGACGGCTGGGCGGGAGGCACCGAGGGGACGAACTGCCCCTCCGCGCTCGCCGGGGCCCGGTACGCCGAGTCGGACGTGAGGCTCTCCCCCGGGCGCATGGAGTCCTGGGACCGCGGCTACGACGTGCAGGACCGGCAGGTCTGGGGCTCACCCGTGAGGCCCTACGTCTTCGAGCGGCGTTCGACGGGGATGCCGGCCGAAGCGGCGAAGTAAGGCTTCAGGCGGCCTGGCCGGGGCGACCGCGGCCCCGGCGGCGGCGGCGCCGGGGGGAAGCGGCGGCGGCCTGGGGCTCGTCGGGAAACCCGATCTCGTGGGGCCCGGGGTGGACCTCGTGCGGGATGAGCGCCTCCGGGAACGGGATCGCCGCCCGGAGGTCCTCGCCCGGCCTCGGAGTTCGCCCGCCGCCGCGCTTCAGCAGGTCTTCCCAGGTGGCGGCGGCTTCGTGGTACCGGCCCGAGGCGGCCGCGTAGAGCGAGAGGAGGCTGACGGCCACGGGGAAGTACCCCTTCGTCACGAGCCGCCGGGCCGCCGGGTCGCCCGGGCGGAGCTCTGCGAGGCGTCCCATCGTGAAGAGCCCCTGCTTCAGGTCGTGGATCGCCGCGTTCGGGAGCGAGAGTCTCGCGGAGGGAGGGTTGACGACGTCCTCGAGGAGGAGGAGGAGCTTCTGCGCGTCGACCTGGCCTCCCGAGCGGGTCCGGATCGCCCTGAAGAGGAGCGGGAGGAAGACGACCCCGAGAATGATCGCGTCGGAGAGGCGCTCGCCTCCCCCGCGCCGCCGGTCCGTCTCCGCGAGCATCTTCCAGAAGAGGCCGCTGCCGGCGCCCGGGCCCCGGAGCTCGAGGTCGAGCTCGGGGAAGATCTCGTGGAGAAGGCCGGTCTCGGACCAGAGCCTGTACGTCGGGGCCCCCCAGCCGCGGCGGAGGGGGTCGAGGAGCTCCTCGGTGACGCGTGGCGCCGCGCTCTTGCGAATTTCCCGTCGGTTCTCCGCGATGGCCGCGCGGACGGCGGGAGTCATCTCGAACTGGAGGCGCGCCGCGAACTCGCAGGCCCGCATCATCCGGACGGGGTCCTCTCGGAAGCGGATCTCGGCGTCCCCGATCGTCCTCACGAGACGCTGCTCGAGATCTTCGACGCCGCCGACCCAGTCGATGACGGCGAACGTCGCGATGTCGTAGAAGAGGCCGTTGATCGTGAAGTCGCGCCGGACGGCATCCTCGGCCGGGGTGCCGAAGGTGTTGTCGGAACGGATCAGGAGATCGGCGTCCCCCGCCTGGCCCGGCTCGACGTCCTCCGGGTCGGGCCGCCGCCGGAAGGTGGAGACCTCGACGATCTTGCCGCCGTCGAAGAGGACGTGGGCGAGCCGGAAACGCCGGCCGATGACGCGGCAGTTCCGGAAGAGACGGCGCACGTCCTGGGGACGGGCGTCGGTCCCGATGTCGAAGTCCTTCGGCGTCCGCCCCGTCAGGAGGTCGCGAACCGACCCGCCGACCAGGTACGCCTTGTACCCGGCCCGGTGGAGGCGGTAGAGGACCTTCAGGGCGTCGGGGTCGATGTAGCCGCGCGAGATGGGGTGTTCGGCGCGGGGGATGATCCGGGGCTCCATCATCCCTTCAGGGGGCTCCTCACGAGCATCGGCCCATTCTAGCGCTCCGGCCCCCCCGGGTCCCGAACGGAGCCCTCGAAGGCCTTCGCGCCCCTAGAATCGGTGTTTCCGTGGAGCACGCCGTCTCGCCGTCACGCCGTGGCGGACCGCCCCTTCCGCTCGTGGCGGCGCTCCTCGGCGCCGTGGTGGCCACCCGGTTCCTCGCGATCGCCGTCGCCCCGGGCGAGATCGACGAGGCCGTCTTCTCGGGCGCGGTGACGAACTTCGACCTGGATGACCTGTCGCCCCAGGCGCCCGGGTTCCCTGTCTGGATCCTGATCGGCCGCGCGCTCCTCCCGGTCTTCCCCACGCCCTTCAACGCGCTCGCGGCCGCCGCGACCCTCCTCTCCTGCGTCGGCCTTCCGGCGCTCTACCTCTGGGGCCGCCGTCTCGTGGGGGAGTGGGCCGCGCTCGGCGGCACGCTCTTCGCCGCGTTCCTTCCGGTCGTCTGGGTGAACGGCGGGCGGGCCTTCTCCGACTCGCCGTCGACGGCCTTCTTCCTCGCGTCGCTCGCCGCTCTCGGCGCCGCGGGCTCGCGTGCCGCGGAGGGCCGGAGGGTCTGGCCGTTCGCCGTCGGCGCCGGCCTCGCCGCCGCCGCGGGAGCCGGGGTGAGGCCGCACCTCGTCCTCGCCTTCGGCCCTCTCCTCCTCGTCGAGGTCCTCCGCCTCTCGCGGGAGCGGCCGGGCCGGCGGGCCGCGGGTCTCCTCGTCGCCTCCGGTCTCGCGGGGACGGGGGCGTGGGGGCTCTGGCTCTTCGTCGAGGCCGGGGGCGTCCCCGGGCTCTCCGCCGCCCTCGGGGAGCGGGCGGGCTTCCGGGCCCAGGCCTTCGCCACCGGCACGTTCGGGACGTTCGTCGATTCGTTCGTCGTGAGGGACTTCCTGACATGGGAGGCGGCGGCCGTCGTTTTCGCCTTCGCGCTCCTGGGGCTCGCCGCCACGGCCCGCCGCGCCCCGCGGGCCGCGGTCGACCTCCTCCTCGTCCTCGTTCCTGCTTTCTGCTCCCTCTGGTTCCTGCACAGCCGGGCGATGTCGCGCTACTCGGTCCCGTTCATCCTCGTCCTCGCGCTCCCGGTGGCGGCGGGGGCGGGGGCTCTCCTGAGGCGGCCCGCGTTCGGCCTCGTCGCGATGCTCGCAGGGGCGGGGCTGTTCGCCAGGGAGGCGTGGCCGGAGGTGCGGTACGGCGCCACCTGTGCGACGCCCCCTTCGGCCGCCATCGACCACCTCGCGCGGTACGGGCACGCGGGCCGGCACACGATCATCGCGGACGGCGTCTTCACGTCGTTTCTCAGGACGGAGAGATGGGAGGGGCGCCTCGTCGTGTGGGGGCTTTCCGACGAGCTCCTCGTCGGCCCGCGGCAGCGGCGCAATCGCCGGCTGGTCCGGCTCACGGACCTCACGGAAGAGCCCGACCCGGTCGACCGCGCGGACCCCGCCTGGCGCAGCTGGAGGCACGGGGGAGCCGTGGCGGAGGCGCTCGGCAACCGGCGCCTCCTCGCGGTCGCCGTCCGGGACCCGGCGCCCCCCCTCTTCGGCCCCGGCTTCGGAGTCCGCGAAAGCGAGCCCGGTCTGCCGTCCGTCCGCTGGGCCGGCCCCGAGGCGCGTCTCATCATTCCGGGGCTCGAGGGCCCCCCCGTCGCCTTCCTCCGGGGCGAGCGGCAGGCGGACGAGGGGCCGACGACCCTCACCGTCACCGACGCCGAGACCGGCCGCGTCCTCGTGACCCGCCACCTCCTCCCCGGGCCCTTCGAGCTCTCGATCGTCCCCGTACCCGTCTACGGGCCCCTCCCGTACCCGCGGGAGGTCGTCCTCTCCTGCGATCGCCCCCAGGCGCTTCCCGACGTGCCGGGAATCTTCCGGCCCCGGTCCGGCTGCGTGCTCCTCCGGGAGGCGACGTTCTCGGCTCCCCCCGAGTCGGTGTGGGAGACCTTCGGCGAGGAGCGGATCCTCGACCTGGGCCGCCCGCGCGACGCCTGGGCCGTCCTCGAGGGCTTCCACGATCGCGAGCAGGAAGCGACGAGCGGCCTGGCGATTCGCTGGACCTCCTCGCGATCGTCCTTCGTCTGGGTCCCTTCGACAGCGCTCTCGCCGAGGGAGATCGCGTTTCGCGCGAAGGCGCCTGGGGAGGTCCCGGTTCGCCTCAGCGTCGCGATCGACGGCGTCGCGGCGGGCGGCGTGGAGGTCGGGCCGGGCGAGTTCGCCGAGGCCCGCCTCGCCCTCGAGGGAGCCGCCCTCGCCAGGATGACGGGAGCGGAGCCGGTCCGGGTGGAGCTGACGTCCCCGGTCTTCGTGCCGAAGGCGGCCGGGGGCGGCGACGACCCCCGGGAGCTCGGGATCGTCC
>CALMDF010000181.1 GCA_937864895.1 uncultured Holophagales bacterium
TCTTCCGGCCCACCTTCCACAAGTTCGCGGGGCAGGACTGCGGCGGCGTCCAGCTGCACGTGACGGACGAGGCGGCGTTCCGCCCCTACGAGACGGGCCTGCGCCTCGTCAAGCTCCTTCGCGACCTCGACCCGTCGCGCTTCCGCTGGCGGACGGAGCGGTACGAGTACCGCGACGACGTCCCGGCGGTGGACCTCCTCGCGGGGACGGCTCTCTACCGGGAGCTCGTCGACGCGGGAAAGAGCCTCGATGCGTGGATCGCAAGCTTCCCGGCCGACCTGTCGCGGTTCGCGCCGGCCCGCTCGCGGAGCCTCCTCTACGCGGAAGCGCCGGGGCCGCGGAGGATCCACGTCGTGGGGGCGCACGAGTCGGGGAAGACGACGCACGCCGTCGCGCTCATCCGCGCTCTGTCGGCCCGGGGCCTTTCGGTCGGCTCCGTCAAGCACACGAGGGACGAGTACGAGACGGACGTGACGGGCAAGGACTCGCAGCAGCACTTCGAGGCGGGAGCCAACCCTGCCGTGCTCGTGACGGGCGCGAGGAGCGGCGTCCACGTCCGGCACCGAACGGGCCCCTCGCTCCAAGCCGTGATCGAACGCGAGATGCCCGGGGCGGACGTCGTCGTCGTGGAAGGGTTCCGCGACGAGCCCGGCCCGAAGGTCGAGGTCTGCCGCGCCGCGACGGGCCGGGAACCGGTGTGCGCCGGAGACCCCGGCGTGATCGCGGTGATGACCGACCACGGAACGGCCCACGCTTCGACGGTCCCGCGGCTCGCGCTCGGCGACGTCGGCGGGCTCCTCCCCCTCGTTCTCGACGCTCTCGGACTCGGAGGGAAGCCATGAAGGCGATACTCGTTCCCTCTCCGGGCGGCCCCGAATCGCTCGTCTTCGGCGAGGCGCCCGAGCCCGCGGTGGGCGGGGGCGAGGTCCTCGTCCTCGTCCGCGCGACGGCGGTGAACCGCGCCGACCTCCTCCAGGCGGCGGGGAAGTACCCGCCGCCGCCGGGGGCATCCGAGATCCTCGGCCTCGAGGCGGCGGGCCTCGTGGAGGCCACGGGCGAGCGGGTCTTCTTCCTTCTCCCCGGGGGCGGCTACGCCGAGAAGGTCGCCGTCCCGCGCGGGATGCTGATGCCGATCCCGGACGGGATGTCGTTCGAGGAGGCCGCGGCGATCCCCGAGGCCTGGTTCACGGCCTACCTCAACCTCTTCCGGGAGGGCGCGCTCGCCGCCGGGGAGAGGGTCCTCGTCCACGCCGCTGCCTCGGGCGTCGGCACCGCCGCGATCCAGCTCGCGAGGGGGGCCGGCGCCACGGTGGTCGCGACGGTCCGCTCGGCGGCGAAAATGCCGCCCCTGCTCACCCTGGGAGCCGACCTCGTCGTCGACACGACCTCCCGCGAGTTCGCCGAGGCGGTGGAGGAGCGGTACGGCGCGAACGCGATCGGCCTCGTCCTCGACCCGGTCGGGGGCCCGGCCCTCGCGAGGAACGTCCGGCTCCTGGCGCGAGGCGGCCGCCTCGTCCTGATCGCCACGATGGGTGGGGGGAGCGCCGAGCTCGACCTCCGGGCCGTCCTCTCGAAGCGGCTCCGCGTCGTCGGGTCGACGCTCCGGGCGCGGCCCCTCGCCGAGAAGACGGACCTCACTGCCGCCTTCGTGCGCGACGTCCTTCCCGGCTTCGGCGACGGCCGGTTCCGCCCCCTCGTCGACGCCGTCTTCCCGCTCGCGAGCGCGGCCGAGGCGCACCGGCGCATGGCGGCGAACGTGAACGTCGGCAAGATCGTCCTGGCGGTGGGCGCGTGACGTTCCGCGCCGGCGTCTTCGATCTCGACGGGACCCTCCTCGATTCGTACGCCGGGATCCACGACTCGCTCTCCACCGTGCTCGAGCACTTCGGCCGGCCGCCCGTCACGGTCGAGGAGACCCGCCGTCTCGTCGGCCATGGTCTCGAGACGCTCATCGCCCAGGTCCTCCCGGAGGAGCTGCGCGCCGAGGCCGTGGAGCGCTTCCGTTTCCGTTACAAGGTGAACGCCCCGAAGCTGACGAGGCTGATGCCCGGAGCCGAGCTCGTCGTGTCGGAGCTGTGGCGCCGCGGCGTCCGCCTCTCGATTGCCTCGAACAAGCCCGCCGTCTTCAGCCGCCAGCTCCTCGACGGGTTCGGCCTCGCGGACCTCTTCGCGTTCGTGGGCGGCCCCGACCTCGGCTTTCCCGTGAAACCGGCGCCCGGGATGGTCCTCGCCGCGCTCGAGTTGATGGGGGTCCCGGCGGCCGAGACGCTCTACGTGGGCGACATGACGGTCGACGTCGCGACCGCCCGCGCCGCCGGCCTCGCCGTCGCCGTGGTCCCCCTGGGGTCGTCGACCCGCGAGGAGCTCGAAGCCCTCCGGCCGGACCACCTACTTCCCGCCCTCGTGGACGTCCTGGGGCTCTTCGGAGACGTCCGCCGGGGCTAGCCGGGCCCGGGGGGAGGCCCGGGTCTCCGGGCCGCCTCCCGTTGGAGGGCGGACCCTCTCCGGAAAATGGCCTGGTCGGAAGTCCCGGGGCGATGGCCCGAAGTGCGCGCGGCAGGAGGAAGGAACGTAGCGCGGAGCGTAAAATCCGGCGCATGAGCAGCGCAGCTTTCGACTCCACCTCCGGCCACGCCGGGCAGGTCCGCTTCTTCAACCCGGGCCCCGTCTGGGTCCGCCCGCAGGTGCTCCAGGCGCTCGGCGGCCCGATGATGTCGCACCGCTCCGCGGCCTTCTCCGACCTCTACGGCCGCATCCTCGAGAAGCTCCCGAAGGTCTTCCGCACGACGGGCCAGGCGCACACGCTCGCGACCTCGGCCACCGGCGTCTGGGAGGCCGGCCTCGTCTCCTGCGCCACGGGACCCGTCCTCGCCTGCTGCAACGGCGCCTTCTCCGACAAGTGGGGGGAGATGAGCCAGCGGCTCGGCCTCGACACGACGATCCTGAAGGCCGAATGGGGCACGCCGATCCTCGCGGACGACGTGAAGAAGGCCCTCGCCCTGAAGAAGTACCAGATCGTCACCGTCGTCCACAACGAGACGTCCGTCGGCACGATCTCCGACATGGCCGCCATCGCGAAGGCCGTGCACGAGAACAGCGACGCGCTCCTCTTCGCCGACGTCGTCACGTCCCTCGCGGCGACGCGCGTCGAGGCCGACGAGTGGGGCCTCGACCTCGCCGTCTGCGGCTCGCAGAAGGCCCTCGCCCTTCCGCCCGGCATCGCCGTCTTCTCGATTTCCGAGAAGGCGCTCGCGGCCGCGAGGGAGAAGAAATACCGGGGCATCTACCTCGACCTCCTCGACGTCGAGGCGTTCGGGAAGAAGAAGCAGAACCCGACGACCCCCTCGCTCCCTCTCCTCTACGCCCTCGACGTCCAGCTCGACCACATCCTCGCCGAGGGGATGGAGAACCGCTGGGCCCGCCACCACGCGATGCTCGCGGCCGTCGAGGAATGGGCGCCGAAGGCCGGCTTCCGCTTCCTTCCCGCCGAGGGGTCGCACTCCCCGAGCGTCTCGTCGCTCTTCCCGCCGGAAGGGGTCGGCGCCGAGGACCTCAACAAGGCGATGAAGGCGGCCGGCTGGGTCCCCGGGTCGGGCTACGGGAAGTTCAAGACTTCCAACATCCGGATCGGGCACATGGGCGACGTCGACGTCGCCTCGGTGAAGAACGTCCTCGCGGCCTACGCGGAAGAGGCGGCGAAGATCCTCGCCAAGGCTCCGGCCGCGGCGAAGGCGTGAGCCTCCGGACGCGCGTCGGGGTCGTCTTCGGCGGCCCCTCGCGCGAGCACGGGGTCTCCTTCCTCTCCGCCCGCTGCCTTCTCCAGAACCTCCCGTCCGAACGGTACGAGGCGCTTCCCGTGTTCGTCGGGAAGGACGGCCTCTGGCACGGCGTTGCCGGGTCGCGCGAGGAGATGCTCCGGTACTTCGCCCGGCCGCCGCGCGAGGCGCTCCTCGACGGCGTCGCGCCCGGTTCGAAGCCGGCCTCCTCCGCCGCGATCGTCGAGTCGTTTGGCGCGGCCTTTCGGGACGGGGCGTGGGACGTCGTCTTCCCGATCGTCCACGGCACGTTCGGAGAGGACGGCGTCCTCCAGGGGCTCTTCGAGGCGATGAACCTCCCGTACGTCGGCTTCGGCGTCGCCGCCTCGGCCGTCGGGATGGACAAGGTCCTCATGAAGGCCGCCTTCGCGGCGGCGGCGCTCCCGCAGGTGCGGTACGTCGGGATCCGCGGCGCCGACTGGAGGCGCGACGGCCTCCGCGCCGCCCTCCTCCCGCGGATCGAGGCGCTCGGCCTTCCCCTCTTCGTGAAGCCCGCCTGCGCCGGCTCCTCGGTCGGCATCACGAAGGTGAAGTCCCCCGGAGA
>CALMDF010000182.1 GCA_937864895.1 uncultured Holophagales bacterium
AACCCTCCACGACGGCGTCCACGTTCACCTCCCGCGCGATCTCCGGGATCGTCATCGAGCTCTCCCGGAACCGCAGCATCGACTGCCTCGAGATCACGAACAGCGCGGGAAGGCGCGCGAGCTCGGTCGTGAGCGCGTCGGCGAAGCCGTCCGCGAGGTAGTCGTCACCGTTCTCCCGGCCGAAGCTCTGGAACGGGAGGACCGCCACGCGCGGGAGGCCGCGTGACGCAATCGCGTCGACCCGCGCGACCAGGCGAAAGCCGCGCTTGGGGATCGTCTCGATGTACCGGGGGTGCCGGGTGTCGTCACCGAGAAGGCGCCGCAAGGAGGCCATGTCGCGGCTGAGAGCCGATTCGCTCACGAACCGGTCGTCCCTCACGCGCCCGACGATCTCGTCTTTCGAGACGACCTCTCCGGCGTGGTCGACCAGGAGGACCAGCATGTCCATGAGCATCGGCCGCAGGTGCCGTTCGGTCCCCGGGCGCCCGATCGAGCACGCGGCCGGCCAGACCGTCCAGTCTCCGAGCGTGAATGCGGCGTGGACCGCCGCTGAAGAGCGCTCCACACCGGAATTCTAGTGGGATCGGGCCCCGCCGGCGGGGCCCGATCCCGCGGCTGCCGACTTCTTCAGTAGAGGACCGTCCCTTCCAGGGTCCAGTTGACCTTGGCCGACGCCCAGGTCGGGTCGTCGAGTGTCTCGAGGAACCCGGCGGTGATGTCCCCGGTGGCCTGGGCAAACCGGCCCGTGCCCCCCTCGATGACGAACTCCGCCGTCCCGAGGACCTGGGTGTCGGAGATCCAGCCCCCGGAGGCCGTGTAGCTGCCCCGGAGCTCATCGCCGTTGGCGGCGACGATCGTGAACTGTCCTCCGGAGATCGTTCCGTCCGGATAGGACGTGTGCGTGGTGGTCATCTTCGCCAGCCCGAGATGCCTCAGCGGGCCCTTCACGTCGCCGATGGCCGTCCAAGGCCCCTCCCATGGCCCGGTGAAGGTGAACCTTCCTTCCATCGCCCCGTAGACGACCCGGGGAACGACCCTGGTTTCCGGGCTTTCCGCGGTCGCCGCCAGGGCCGCGACCGTCAGGGCCAGGAGCAATGAAAATGTGAACGCCGTCTTCCTCATGTTGCCCTCCTTCGATCCGTGCATGGCCTGCAGGAAGTTAGGAGCCGGCGCGGCGAAAGTCCTTCCCCGAAACCCTCGATTTTCCCTACATCCCGAGCGGGGGCGACGGTGTCGAATCGGCCGGGACCCGGCGGTGATCCTCAGCCCCGTTTCCGTCCGCCTCGCGAGCCGCCTCCGCGCCCCCCCGGCTCCCGCGAACGGCGCCGTGGGCTCGCCGGCGGCTCCGACCCGGACACGCCGAACGCCGTGTGGCCTCCGAACTGCTCCCGGAGCGTCTCGCCGAGGTCGTCCACGAGATGCCCGAAGAGCCAGCAGGAGTCGACGACCTGCCTCGCGACGAACGGGGAGACGGCGACCTCGAGCGACGCGAGAATCGCGTCGTCCACGACGAAGAAGCGGGCGTACCTGACCGTGGCGTTCAGGTCGTTGAGCCGGGCCAGGGGACGGGCGTCGGCGTTCATCTTCGCGACGACGGGGGAGAAGACGCGGACGCAGGGGGGCTCGTCGAGGACACGGACGAATACGATCGCGCTGCCGAACCGCAGGCCGAGGTCGCCGTCCTCGTCGAAGTCGAGATCGGAGCACCCCGATGCGTTCCGGAGGGCTTCGCGTACGAGCCCGCGGATCCTGTCCGCCTCACCGGGAGGAGGCTCTCCCGGGGGTGGAGCGGGCCGGCGGCGCGTCAGGCCGAGAGCCGGGAGGGGCAGGTCCCCCCGCCGCGGCTGGAACGCCTCGTACTCGAGGGAGCCCGGATGGGTGATGCCGTGCACCTCCGTGAGCGTCCGGACGGCCAGCCGCGCGATCTCGTCGCACGGAACCGGCGCCCGGAAGTCCCTGAAGAAGTTCGGAGAGCCAACCCGCCTCTGCCGCGTCTTCCGGTGCCGGGGCTTCCACGTGGGGTGACGCCACCCGAGCTCCTCGAGGGCGGCGATCTGGTCCTGGCGGAGCCTGTCCGGCTCCGGGAGGTAGTTGTTGCTGACGGACTCGGCGCGAAGCCCGAAGGACTCCTGCGCCGCGAACTGGACGTAGGCCTCGCCTCGCTTCGAGGAGATGATCAGGTACTGGTGCTCCTCGAGCCCGAAGAGGACTTCGGCGAGCCCCTTCTCGAACGCGGCCCATCCCGGGGCGATTCCCTTCGAGCCGGGCCGCGTCGTCAGTTCGTGGTGTGTGCTCTCGTCCTTCATTCGGGCCTCCCCGCTCGAGGGCTGCGCGAGCCGGCGGTGACGAATCGACTCGGCCCATCGAACAATCTGTGTCGGGGGGCGGACAGTTGGTGTCCGGGCGCAGGAACGAACGGCCCGCCACGAGCATCGCGAGGGGCGCCGCGAGCCGCTCTCGGGCCTGCGAGCCCGCGCAGCGTCGAGGGAGCCGTGGGGAAAGGTAGATCGCCCGGTGTTCCGCACGCGTCGGACAGGACGGCAGGAGCACGCTCTCCGCAGAGCGTGCGCGTATGATCTTCACGAGGTTCGCATGAGCAAGCGCGTCCGGTGCGCCCCTCCCTCCCTCCTGCGTTGCCTGCCTGTCCTCCTCGCCCTGGCGGCCCCTGCGGGCGCCCAGACGACGCCACCGGGCAGCGACTCGATGGCCGAGATCGCGAAGGACCTCGCGAACCCTGTGGCGAACCTGATCAGCGTCCCGTTCCAGAACAACTGGGACTACCACCTCGGGACGACGGACGCCACGCTCTACACGCTGAACGTCCAGCCGGTCATCCCGATCGGCCTGAACGAACGGTACATCCTCGTCACTCGAACGATCGTTCCGTACGTCTCGTACAACGCCCTCGTCCCCGGCACCTCGGGCGCGGGCGGGCTCGGCGACACGCAGGCCAGCATCTTCCTCACCACGAGGGAGGCCGCGAAGGGGGGCTGGTTCCTGGGCGTGGGGCCGGTCCTTCAGATTCCGACCGCGACGAGCCGCTCCACGGGCTCCGGGAAATGGGGAGCCGGCCCGACGGGCATCGTCCTGAGGCAGCACCGCGGCTGGACGTACGGCCTCCTCGCGAGCCAGACCTGGTCGTTTGCCGGGCCTGAGAGCCGCGCGAGCGTGAACACGACCTTCCTCGAGCCCTTCCTGACGTACACGACGAAGACCTACACGACGCTCGGCGTCTTCACGGAGTCGGCCTACGACTGGACCGGAGACAAGTGGACCGTGCCGATGGAGGCCATGGCCAGCCAGGTGCTGATGGTCGGCAAGCAGGTGTTCAGCGTCACGGTGGGCGGCCGCTACTGGGCGGAGTCACCCGCGGGCGGGCCGGACTGGGGCCTGCGCCTTGCCCTGACGCTGATCTTCGAGGAGAACAAGGAGAGGGCCGGCCCTTGAAACGCGGTCCGGCCCCGCCCTCCATGCGGTCGCGGGATCGGAACTCTCCCACCGCCTGAAGGGACGAGGCCTGACACGAAACGCCGACCCTGAGGCCGGCGCTTGTCGTTAACCGCTCTCCCT
>CALMDF010000183.1 GCA_937864895.1 uncultured Holophagales bacterium
GTCGGAGGCCGCCGCCCGGGCGTCGGCCCTCGCCGAGGTGGCGAAGGCGGTGGACGTCACGCTCCCGCCGCGGGTGCCCCCCGTCGGGCGGCTCCACCCGCTGACGGTGGTCCGTCGCCGGATCGAGGCGTCGTTCCGCGGGCTCGGCTACGAGGTCGCAGACGGTCCCGAGATCGAGACCGACTGGTACAACTTCGAGTCCCTCAACTTCCCGCCCGACCACCCGGCCCGGGACGCGGTCGACACGTTCTTCGTCGAGGGGGGCGGGACGGGGCGCGACGCGCTCCTCCTCCGGACCCACACGTCGCCGGTGCAGATGCGGACGATGGAAGGGCGAAAACCCCCCATCCGGGTCCTCTGCCCCGGGCGCGTCTACCGCAAGGACGACATCGACCCGCGCCACTCGCCGGTCTTCCACCAGATGGAGGGGCTCGTCGTCGACGAGGGGATCACGTTCGCCCACCTGCGCGGGACGCTCGCGGCGTTCGCGAGGAGCTTCTTCGGGGGGCGTGCGGAGGTGCGTCTCGCGCCGACGTTCTTCCCGTTCGTCGAGCCGGGCGTCGACTGCGCGGTGAGCTGCGCCTTCTGCGAGAAGGGGTGCCGGATCTGCTCCTTCTCCGGCTGGATCGAGATCATGGGCGCGGGGATGGTCCACCCGAACGTCCTCGCGAACGCGGGGATCGACCCGGAGCGCTACACGGGCTTCGCCTTCGGGATGGGAGTCGACCGGATCGCGATGCTCCTCCACGGCATCCCGGACCTGCGCCTCCTCTTCGAGAACGACCTGAGGTTCCTGGACAGGACGTGGAGCTGACGCAATGAAGTTCCGCCTCGAGTGGCTCGCGCAGTACCTGTCCGGAGAGCGTCCCGACCTCGCCTTCCTCCGCCGCCGCCTGACGGACGTCGGTTTCATCGTCGAGGGGACGGAAGGGGAGGGGGCGGACGCCGTCCTCGACGTCGAGCTCACCGCGAACCGGCCCGACGGGATGAACCACCGCGGGCTCGCCCGGGAGGCCGCCTGCGCCCTCGGGCGCGCGTTCGTGGATGCGCCAGCGCCCTCGCCCGCCGAGGGATCGGCGGAAGCGGCGTCCCTGGCGACGGTCACGATCGAGGAGCCGGCCCTCTGCTCGCGCTACTCGGCGCGGGTCGTCGAGGGGGTTCGAGTGAGGGAGGCCGGCGAGAAGGTCCAGGAGCGGCTCCGGGCATTGGGAATGAACCCGATCAGCTCTCCCGTCGACGCCACGAACCACGTCCTCTGGGACATCGGACAGCCGCTCCACGCCTTCGACCTCGACACTCTCGCGAAGGGTCCCGACGGGCGCCCCGCGATCGTCGTGCGGCGGGCGCGGGCCGGGGAGAAGCTCGTGACGCTCGACGGGGTCGAGAGGACGCTCTCTCCCGAGCATCTCGTCATCGCGGACGCCGAGAAGCCCGTCGCCCTCGCGGGCGTCATGGGCGGTCTCGCGACGGCGATCACCCCGTCGACGACCCGCCTCCTCCTCGAGTCGGCGCACTTCAGCGCCACGGCGGTGAGGAAGACGGCCCGCCTCCTCGGGATGCACACCGACGCCTCCCACCGCTTCGAGCGGGGGGCGGACCCCGCCACGACCGTCGAGGGGCTGAACCGGGTCACGGCTCTCCTCGTGGCCGACTGCGGCGGTACGGTCGCGCGCGGCGTTCTCGACGTCGTCGCCCGCCAGATCCCGCCGAAGGTCGTGAGGCTCCGCCACGCGCGGCTCGTCTCCTTCCTGGGGATGGACGTCCCGCTCGAGCGGTGCGTCGAGATTCTCTCTGCGCTCTCCTTCGGGATCGCTCAGAAGGAGCCGGGCGTCCTCGAGGTGACGGTGCCGACCTGGCGGATCGACATCGACCAGGAGTGCGACCTCATCGAGGAGGTCATCCGGGTCGTCGGGTATGGCGCCCTCCCGGAGGCCCTCCCGCACGCGTTCAACCCGACGTGGTCCGAGCCGATCCTGGCCCGCGAGGATCGCGCCCGCGACATTCTCGCCGCGGCGGGTTTCGTCGAGGCCTGCACCTACTCGTTCGTCTCGGCCGCGGAGAACGCGCCGTTCGAGCCGTGCCTCCCGGGCGCGGCCCCACGCATCCAGAACGCCCTCGGGGAGCCCTTCACGACGATGAGGGCGACGCCGGTCGTCGGCCTCCTCCGCGCGGCGCGCCACAACGTGAGGCGCGGCCTCTCCGACCTCGCCCTGTACGAAGTCGGGCGCTCGTACGCCCTCGTCGGCGGGCACCCCGTCGAGAGCCGGAGAGCCGCGATCCTCCTGCACGGACGCCGGGGCGTCCACTGGGCCGCGGAACCCCGCCCGGCGGACTTTTACGACGGCTCAGGCGCGGTGGCGGCGCTCTTCGCCGGCTTCGGTGCCGCCGCGCCCTCGTTCCGCCCGGCCTCCCTGCCGTTCCTTGCCGCCGGCCGCTCAGCGGAGGTGGTGGTGGGAGGGGAGGTCGCCGGCTGGGTCGGGATCCTCGCGGGCCGGCTGGCGGCCGACTGGGACCTCGCGGAGGCGGTCGTCGCAGACGTGGACCTCGAGGCGATCCCCGTGCCGCCCCCGCCCTCGACCGTCGAGATGCCGTCGCGCTTCCCGCGAAGCGAGGTCGACCTGACCGTGAGCCACCCCCTGTCCGTCTCCTGGGAGTCGCTCTCGTCGGCGGTCTTCTCGGACGCCCCGCCGGAGCTCCTCCGGGTCGATGCGAAATACCTGTGGCGCGGCGCCGGGGTCCCGGAAGGCTGCGTCAAGACGACCCTCACCGTGGGCTTCGGCTCCGCGGAACGCTCCCTCGAGCGGGACGAGATCAACCGCTGGCGCGACGAAGCC
>CALMDF010000184.1 GCA_937864895.1 uncultured Holophagales bacterium
CGGCCTCATCGGGTGGCGGTGACGCCAGCTCGCGCGAGGACCCCGTCCGGATCCTCGCGGAGTCGAACGGGGCGGGCACCGTCATCTCCGGCTCGTACCACCTCGCGGGTCCGAACGTCCAGATGCAGGCGAAGGTCACCGACGTGGCCGGCGGCAAGCTCCTCTGGCCGATCGAGCCGGCCAGCGCGCCGAAGGAGAAGGCGGGAGACGCCGTGGACGCCGTCCGGAACCAGGTCCTCGACGTCGTCGCGGCCCGCTTCCTCTCCCCGCTGTTCGACATGCTCCGCCTGGAGACCCGTCCCCCACGCTTCGAGGCGTACCAGGAGTTCCTCAGGAGCGCCTTCGCCCCGGACGGCCTGCCGACCTCGATCGAGCACGACCGCCGCGCGCTGGAGCTCGATCCCGACTTCCAGTTCGCACGCATGTGGCTTGCCGGAAACCTCGGGAACATGGGTCTCCTCCCCGAGGCGGAGGCCGAGTTCGACCGGCTCGACACGATGCGGGAGAAGCAGACGCCGGCCCTCCGCAAGAGGATCGACCGGCGGCGTGCCAACGTCTTCTCGCGACTCGAGGAGTGGTACGCCCTCTCGGTCGAGCTCGCGGCTTCCGAACCCGGGACAGGGGGGGGGTTGTCGATGGCCGCGTTCCGGTCGAACCGGCCACGGCACGTGGTGACGCTCCTCAGGTCGCCCGGAAACTGGCCCGCCCCCATCACGCCCGACAACCCCTTCTCCATCCTCTACTTCATGAACCTGACCGGCGCCCTGCACCAGCTGGGCGAGCACCAGGAGGAGCTGGCGCAGGCTCGAAAAGGCCGTGGCATCTACCCGGACCACCTGAACGCCTGGGCCTACGAGGCGCGGGCGCTCGCGGCGCTCGGGCGCCTCGACGAGGTGGACGCCCTCGTGCTGCAGGTGCTCTCCCTGCCACCGAAGTGGAGCTGGCAGAGCTGCTGCACGCCTCGAGGCACTCCCGGCTTCGTGATGCTCGCGGCCGCCGAGGAGCTGCGCGTCCACGGGCACCGCGAGCGGTCGCTCGCGATGGCCCGCCGAGCCGTCGAGTGGCACCGCGGCCGCACGGGAGAGGAGGCGGAGCGGGAGGACAACCGCGCGCGCCTCGGCGAGTCCCTCTACGCGGCGGAACGGTGGGACGAGGCCCGGCCGGTCTTCGCCGGGCTCGCCGCAGGAAAGCCCTCGGAGACCGCCTACCAGGCCTGGCTCGGAGTCCTCGCCGCGCGCCGCGGGGACCGGGCCGGGGCCGAGCGGGTTTCCGCCGCGCTCGCGAAGGCCACGTCCAGGTACAGCTTCGGGGTCGACACGCTCTGGCGCGCCCGGATCGCGGCCGTCCTCGGCGACACGGACGGAGCCGTGGCCCTGCTGCGGGAGTGCGTCGCCGAGGGGGGCGGACACATGAAGGAACAGCGGGAGCTCTACGGCTACGGCTTCCACTTTCAGCACCTGATGGACCTCGAGACGCTGCGCGGCTACGCGCCGTTCGAGGAGCTGGTCAAGCCGAAGGGGTGAACGGGGCCAGAGAGCGGCGCCCGGCGTCGGTCAGAACCGGACTCCCGTCGAGATCCTGAACGACAGAGGCTGCTGGCAGGCCTCGGGGCTCATCGCCCGCCCGAGCGCCGGGCGGTGGGTGTCGTGAACCCTTTCGACGGGCTGTCCCCTGAACGGCCGAACGGCGCGAGTTCCGGCGAGCCGACGGCCGTCGCGCCCCCCGGGTCGACGAGCGACGGCCCGTCGGTGGCGTTCCCCTCCCGAGGGCCGGTCAGCGGTCGGCAGCCGAAGAGGCGAGCGACTCGGCGTCGAGGAGGTCCTTCGGCCGGCCGGTCGCTCGCTTGTTGCGGACCAGCTCCTCCCGGCCCAGGACGCCGACGGTCACACCCTCGATCGGGACCTCGACCCGTCCGGCCCATGCCTCTTCGAACCCGACCCCGGAGATGCTCGTCAGGAGATCGATTCGGACGGGCACGACCCCGATCTGGAAGACGGTCCCCGGGCGCGTGAGGTCGTCCGGCGTCAGGTCGAGAAGCGGCGCGCCGATTCACGGAGCGCGGCGAGGACACGCAGGGCGTTCTCGGGCGTCCCACGGACCCAGATGTCGAGATCGCCGGTAGCCCGGGGAACACCGTGCGCCGCGAGGGCGTGCGCCCCCACGACGAGGTACTCAGCTCCCGCCGCGTCGAGTGCGGACAACATCTCGACGAAGTCGCGCTCCATCGATCCGCTCTCCCATGAAGGCCCAGGCGTTCCGCGTGAGGCGCTCGACGAGCGCAACCCGCTCCGACGGCGTCATCGCCGCCACGACGGGATCGGGTGCGTGGCCCTCCTCGGCGAGGGCGATCCGCCTCACGGGCCAGGACGATCTCTCCTCGCGACCGCTCACGAAGTCGATTCTATTCCGCCAGGGCGCGGGATCACCTCGAGGCTGCGATTTCGGCGGTTCGCCACGGCCACAGGCGTCGGGCGGCTTTCACGACGAAGGCCGCGGCTTTCGCCGCGGCCTTCGACCGGAACAGGGCTTTCGCCCGGGCTACATGATCGCCGTGGGCGGCGCCGGCTCGTCGGCCGCGCCCGCCTTGCCGAGCGGGACGTAGATGAGGTAGGCCGCGAGGAGGACGACGACCGGGATCGCGAGCCACGGCGCAATCGGCGCGAAGGCGGCGATCGTCGGGAACGTGTTGTCCGAACGGAAGGCGACGACGCCCGCGACGAGGAGGCCGACGAGCGCCTCACCCGCGATGAGGCCCGAGGCCGCGAGGACGCCCGCGTTCTCGACGCGCGCCTTCTGGGCCGCGTTGAAGTCGCGCTTGCCGGCGAGCTTGTCGACGAAGCCGCGGATGAGGCCGCCGATGAAGATGGCGAACGTCGTCTCGAGCGGGAGGTACATGCCGACCGAGAAGAGCATCGGGCTCTTGACGCGGACGAGGATGAGCGTGATCCCCATCGCGATCCCGACGAGGACGAGCGGCCAGGCCATCTCGCCGCCGACGATCCCCTGCGAGAGGGCCGCCATGAGGCCGGCCTGCGGGGCCGGGAGGTTCTTGCCGCCGAAGCCGCCGATGCCGGGGTTCGAGGCCAGGTCCGACGTGTGGAGGAGGTAGAGCGGGAAGAACATCACGGCGCCGGCGATGACGACGCCGATGACGTCGCCGACCTGCATCTTCCAGGGGGTACCGCCGAGGATGTGCCCGACCTTGAGGTCCTGGAGCATCTCGCCCGCGACGGCCGACGAGACGCAGACGACCGCGGCGACGGCGAGGACGGCCGCGACGCCCTCGGCGCCCTTGACGCCGATGACGACCATCGTGAGCGCGGCGACGATCGTCGTCGCGAGCGTGAGCCCGGAGATCGGGTTGTTCGACGAGCCGATGAGGCCGACGAGGTTCCCCGAGACCGCCGCGAAGAAGAAGCCGGTGACGAGCATGACGACGGCGGCCAGGAGGGCGCCGCCGACGACGCCGGTGAAGTAGTAGTAGAGGGCGACCATGAGGACGAAGACGGCCGCGATCCCGAGGAGGACGACCTTGAAGGAGAGGTCCTTCTCGGTCCGCTCGGTCGCCTCGGCCGCCGCCGCCGACTTCTTCACGTCGGCCACGCCGCGCTTGATGCCCGAGATGAGGTTCTTGCGCATCTTCCAGAGCGTGAAGCAGGCGCCGACGAGCATCCCGCCGACCGCGATGGGGCGGACGATGAAGCGGTAGAGGTGGCCCGCGAGGCCGGCCCAGTTCTGGGCGCCGGTGGCGGCGTCCGTGTACTTGTCGATGAGGTTCGGGCCGAGGAAGAAGACGAGGAGCGGGACGAAGAGGCCCCACGCGAGGAGGCCGCCCGCGAAGTTCAGAGCGCCCAGCTCGGGCCCGATGATGTAGCCGACGCCCATGTAGGCGGGCGTGGCGGCCGGGG
>CALMDF010000185.1 GCA_937864895.1 uncultured Holophagales bacterium
GGCGCTCCTCCCGGTCCGCGGAGTGGAGCGCGGCGAGCATCTCCGTGAGGTCCCCCTCGAGGACCCCCTCCAGGTCGTGGAGGGTGAGCCCGATGCGGTGGTCGGTGACGCGGTTTTCCTTGAAGTTGTAGGTGCGGATCTTCTCGGAACGGTCGCCGGAGCCGACCATCTTCTTGCGGTCGGCGGCGTAGGCCGCCTCCTGCCGTTCCCTCTCGACCTCGAAGAGGCGCGCCCGGAGGACGCGCATCGCCTTCGCCTTGTTCTTGACCTGCGAGCGCTCGTCCTGGCACTGCACGACGGTGTTCGTCGGGAGGTGGGTGATCCGGACCGCGGAGTAGGTGGTGTTGACGCCCTGCCCACCCGGGCCGGAGGCGCAGAAGAGGTCGAGCCTCAGGTCCTTCTCGGCGATCTCGAGCTCGACTTCCTCGGCCTCGGGGAGGACGGCGACCGTCGCGGCGGAGGTGTGGATGCGCCCCTGGGATTCCGTCTCGGGGACCCGCTGGACGCGGTGGACGCCCCCCTCGTACTTCAGGCGCGAGAAGGCGCCCTCGCCCTCGATGATCGCCTGGACTTCCTTGAGGCCGCCGCGGCCGCCGGACTCGGAGCGGTCGATGACCTCGACGCGCCAGCCGCGCCCCTCGGCGTAGCGGACGTACATCCGGAAGAGCTCCTCGGCGAAGAGGGCGGCCTCGTCGCCCCCCGTCCCGGCGCGGATCTCGAGGACGACGTTCTTGCCGTCGTTCGGGTCCTTCGGGAGGAGGAGGATGCGGATCTCCTCCTCGAGCGCCGTGACCCGCTCCGCGAGCCCTCCGGCTTCCGACTGCGCCATCTCGCGGAGCTCGTCGCCCGCGGGGAGCGTGTCGAGCATCTCGCGGGCGCCGGCGAGCTCCTCGCGGGCCTTGCGGAGCTCGCGGACCTTCTCCACGACGGCGGAGATCTCCCGCATCGCGCGGTGGATCTTCGTCGACTCGACGTGGTCGGCGACCACGTCGGGGCTCCCGAGGCGCTCCTCGAGCGACGCATAGCGTCTCTCGATCTCGGCGAGCTTGTCGAGCATCCTCAGGTTCCCGGGTCAGGAAGGAAGGGGAAGGGCCGGCTTCCTCAGGAGTTCGAGGAGGCGGCCGCGGCGACGGCCTTGTCCGACTTGGCGTACCGCTTCTGGAAGCGCTCGACGCGGCCGGCCGTGTCGATGAGCTTGGCCTTGCCGGTGAAGAAAGGGTGGCAGTTCGAGCAGATCTCGAGCCGCAGCTCCTTCATCGTGCTCCCGGTCTTCCACGTCGCACCGCAGGAGCAGTGGACGTCGACTTCCTGGTACTGGGGGTGGATCTTCTCCTTCACGGGCAGGCTCCTTCTTCGCCCGGCCGCATGTGAGCCGGGCCGGAACCGGGGAAGATAACACAACCGCCCCCGGCCCCCTCCGGCCCCCGGTCTACACTCTCCGGGCTGTGCTGTCACTCACGATCCAGACTCCCGGCGAGCCCGTCCGTCGCTTCCTGGTCGACCGCCCGGCCGTCACCCTGGGGCGCGCCTCGACGAACGACGTCTTCCTCGTGGACCGGACGCTCTCCCGCGTGCACGCCCGGCTCGACGAGACGCCCGAAGGGTTCGTCCTGACCGACCTCGGGTCCCGGAACGGGACCCTCCTGAACGGGGCCCGGATCGGGGACCCGGTCGCCCTGGCGGCCGGGGACCGGATCGTCCTCGGCGAGACGACGATCGACGTGACGGAGGAGGCCCTCTCCGGGACCCGCGTCGTCATCGACGCCGGGACCGACCGGTCCGACCGGACGATGATCTCGACGACGAGCGCCGTCTCGAGCCTCCGGCACCCCTCGGCCCGCGAGGTCACGGACGCCGCGGAGCTGAAGCGCCTCGCGACGTCGCTCCAGATCCTGAACGACGTGTCGCTCGCGCTCCTGACGGACATCCCCGTGCCGGAGATGTCGGGCCTCATCCTCGAGAAGCTCTTCGCCTACCTGGAGCCCGACCGCGGGCTGCTGATGCTCCGCGACGGCTCGGGGGAGCTCCGCCCCGAGGCCATGAGGTTCGCCGAGGGGATCGACCCCGCCGACATCCGCCTGTCGCGGACCCTCGTCGAGGCCGTCACCGTGGAGAAGCACGGCGTCCTGATGGTCGACACGGCGAGCGACGCGAAGATCGGGACGGCGGACTCGATCCGCCTGTCGGGGATCACGTCCTGCATCGCCGCTCCGCTTCTCGTCGACGACGCGGTGATCGGTCTCGTCTACCTCGAGGCCCGGCTCGGCCGGAAGAGCTTCACCGGGGAGGACCTCAGGCTCCTCACCTCGCTCGCGAACACGGCCGCCATCAAGATCCAGAACCTGAGGCTCCAGGAGACCGCCGTCGCGAAGATGCGGATCGAGAGGGAGATGGCGCTCGCGTGGGACGTGCAGAAACGGCTCTTCCCCGAGGTGCCGCCGACGCTCGCCTCCTCGGAGCTCTTCGGCCGGACCCTTCCCGCGCGGACCGTTTCGGGCGACTACTACGACTTCTTCGTCAGGAACGACGGGACGGTCGACATCGTCGTCGCCGACGTCTGCGGCAAGGGGATGGCCGCGTCGATCCTCGCGGCGTCGATCCAGTCGGCCTTCCAGGCGTGGGCGGCCGAGAACTTCCCGCCCGACCGTCTCTGCGAGCGCCTCAACGACCTCGTCTGCCGGAGGACGAGCGCCGAGAAGTTCGTCACGTTCATCGTGGCGCTCTACGACCCGGAGACGGGGAGCGTCGTCTACGCGAACGCGGGCCACAACCCGGGGATCGTCCTCCGGGCCGCCGGGGGCCACGACCTCCTCCCGGCGCAGGGGACCCCGCTCGGCCTCTTCCCGGGCCGGACCTACGGCTCCGGCTCGCTCACGCTCGCGCCGGGGGACCTCCTCGTCCTCTACACCGACGGCGTCACGGAGGCCGCGAACCCGGACGACGACGAGTTCGGGCTCGACCGGCTCGTGGAGCTGGTCCGGGGCGTGGCGGCGAGTCCGCTGGCCGGGGTCGAGGAAGCGATCTGCACGGGGCTCGCCGCCTTCGCGGCGGGAGTCCCCTTCCACGACGACCGGACGGTCGTCCTCCTGCGCCGGCTCTAGCGGCGAGCCGCTCCCGTCACTTCCTGTTCGGCACGAGCGACGGGCCGAGGAGGACGGCGTTCAGGAAGACCCCCTCCGAGCCGCGCCAGACACCGCGGAAGACGGGGTCGGCGGAGAAGCTCACGACGAGCCCCCTCCCGGACTCCTCGAGCTGGACGACGGCGGCGCCCTTCCAGCGCTCGAGGGCCTCCTTCCAGCCGAATCCCGAGAGGAGCGGGTCGTCGGGGGCGACGGTGACGACGTTCGACCGGGCCGAGGGAAGCCTGACGGGCGGCTCGCCATCCAGGACGAGGAACGCCGGCGAGGCCGGCAGCCCGAAGAGGAGCGGGTGGCCGGGCATCGCCTGGGTCTTCAGGGCCGCGCCCGGAATCGGCAGGGGACGGCGCTCGAGGTCGCGCTCGAGCGCGACCTCGGGGGTCGCGGGGAGGGGTTCCTCCACCGCCTCGACGGGAGGCGCCGCGGGCGCGCCGGTCTCGGGCGCCGGTTCCTTCTCGCGGGGGGCCGGGGGTGCCCAGGCCGTCACGCTCGAGAGCTCGAGGGGCTTCTCGCGGAGGGCGGCGGCCCCCCCGCGGACGGCGACGAGGACTCCGCCGCCGTCGACGAAGCGCCGGATCGCCTCGGCCATCCCGTTCGCGAGGAGGGCCCGCCGGAAGCGGGCGTTGCCGTGGGGGACGACGAGGGCCGTCACGCCGTCGAAGCCGGTCGCGGGGACCGACTCGGCCCGCCGGATCGTCGGGCGCACGCCGAGCGGGTAGGCGACCGACTCGAGCGCCTCGACCCG
>CALMDF010000186.1 GCA_937864895.1 uncultured Holophagales bacterium
CGGGACCCCGGCACACGGCGAACGGACCGTCGCCGGGCCGCCCGCCGCTCTCGGCCCGTTCACCTCCGGGCGACGACGACCGTGTCGGACGACGCCCTCGCATCCCAGGCCTCGCGCTTCATCCCGCCGAAGACCTCCTCGACGCGGAACCCGGCAGCCGCGAGCGTCGCCTCCAGCTCCACCCGGCGCCACGCCTTCAGGACGACGTTCTTCCCCGTCACGACCTCGACCGGCGGCTCCTCGCCGGGCCGCCAGCGGAGCGTCGTCGGGTTGAAGAGGACGGTGCCGTCGGGGCGCGGGTCCATGAGGCGGAGGAAGACGACCCTTTCGGCGTCGTCCTCGCGGACGTTGAGCGGGAGGCTCGTGACGCGCTGGTCGAGGATCCGGTCGTAGTTGAGGACCTGGAAGAGGACCGGGGCGCCGGGCTCGAGGAGCTGGGCGAGGTCCGCGAGGAAGAGGGCCATCTCCGCCGGGAAGAGGTGCGGGAGGCCGTTGCCGAGCGAGATCGCCGCGCCGAACGGCCCCCTCACCGCCGCCCCGAGCGCCGCGAGGTCGACCTTCACGAACTCCGGTCCCGGCCCGGCTTCGCGCGCCTGCTCGAGCTGCGCCTCGGAGGCGTCGACGCCCGTCACCTCGAAGCCCTCTTCCGAAAGGAACCGCGCGTGCTCCCCCGTTCCGCAGCCGAGGTCGAGGAGGCGCCTCGACGGGGCGCCGGCGAGGGCCTCCCGGAGGAACGGTGCCTCGCGCTGGATCCGCGCGGGCCAGGCGATGAGACGGCGGTAGGAGAGCCTGGAGTAGGGATCGGTCGGGTCGGCGGGCTCGCTCACGCCGCAAGTCTCGCACTCCTGCCGCCAAGAGGGCGGCCGGGGTTTCCCCCGGCCGCCCGTTCGATCCCTGGACTCCGGCGGAGGGCCTAGGCTCCCCCGCCCTTCTCGACCCCCTTGGGCCGCTTCGTGAGCTTGGCGCCGAGGTAGTCGCGGTTCATCCGCGCGATGACCTCGAGCTTGATCTCCTTCGGGCAGGCGGCCTCGCACTCGCCCATGTTCGTGCAGCCGCCGAAGCCTTCGGTGTCCATCTGCTCGAGCATCTTCAGGACGCGTTCCTGCCGCTCGGGCTGCCCCTGCGGGAGGAGGCCGAGGTGCGAGACCTTCGCCCCGACGAAGAGCATCGCCGAGGCGTTCGGGCAGGCGGCGGCGCAGGCGCCGCAGCCGATGCACGCCGCCGCGTCCATGGCGAGCTCGGCGTTCTCCTTCGGGACCGGGATGGCGTTGGCGTCGACCCCGACGCCGGTGTTCACCGAGACGAAGCCGCCGGCCGCGATGATCCGGTCGTAGGCCGACCGGTCGACGACGAGGTCCTTGATGACGGGGAAGGCCTTCGCCCGGAACGGCTCGACGGTGATCGTCTGCCCGTCCTTGAAGCTCCGCATGTGGAGCTGGCAGGTCGTCGTCGCCGAGCGCGGCCCGTGCGGAACGCCGTTGATGACGAGCGAGCAGGCGCCGCAGATCCCCTCGCGGCAGTCGTGGTCGAGGGCGACCGGCTCCTCCCCCTTCTCCATGAGGCGCTCGCTGACGAGGTCGAGCATCTCGAGGAACGAGGAGTCGGTGCTGACGCCGGGGACGTCGTAGGTGACGAGGCCGCCCCTGTCGGAAGGCGACTTCTGGCGCCAGATGCGGACCTTGATGTCGATGTCCTTGCCGCCGCTCATTACTTGTAGCTCCTCGTGGCGAGGTGGACGGACTCGAACGCGAGCGCCTCCGTGTGGCGCTCGGGCGTCGCCCCCTCCCCCTTCCACTCCCAGGCCGCGACGTGGGCGAACTTCTCGTCGTTGCGGAGCGCCTCGCCGTCCGGGGTCTGGTACTCCTCCCGGAAGTGGCCGCCGCAGGACTCCTCGCGGACGAGGGCGTCGCGGCACATGAGCTCGCCGAGCTCGAGGAAGTCTGCCAGGCGCCCCGCCTTCTCGAGGGCGACGTTCAGGTCTTCGCCGCTGCCGGGGACGAAGACGTTCTTCCAGAAGTCCTCGCGGGCCTCCGGGATCTTCGCGATCGCCTCCTTCAGGCCGGCCTCGTTTCGGCCCATGCCGCACTTCTCCCACATGAGGAGCCCGAGCTGCTTGTGGAGGGAGTCGACGGTCCGCTTGCCCCTGATGGAGGGGAGCCTCTTCGTCCTCTCGGTGACCTCGGCCTCCGCGGCCTTCACGGCCGGGTGGGAGGCGTCGACCTTCGCGGGCTTGCCCTGCGCGAGGTAGTTGCCGATGGTGTAGGGAATCACGAAGTAGCCGTCGGCCAGCCCCTGCATGAGGGCCGAGGCGCCGAGCCGGTTCGCGCCGTGGTCGGAGAAGTTCGCCTCGCCGAGGACGAAGAGCCCCGGGAGGTTCGACATGAGGTTGTAGTCGACCCAGAGCCCGCCCATCGTGTAGTGGACGGCGGGGTAGATCCGCATCGGGACCTTGTACGGGTTCTCGTCGGTGATCCTCTCGTACATCTCGAAGAGGTTCCCGTACCGCTCGCGGATGACGTTCTCCCCGAGCCGGCCGATCGACTCGGCGAAGTCGAGGTAGACGCCCTGGCCGCCGGGACCGACGCCGCGCCCCTCGTCGCAGACCTGCTTGGCCGCGCGGGAGGAGATGTCACGGGGGGCGAGGTTCCCGAAGCTCGGGTACTTCCTCTCGAGGTAGTAGTCGCGCTCGGTCTCGGGGATGTCCGCCGCCTTGCGCGTCTCGCCCTTCTTCAGGGGCACCCAGATCCGGCCGTCGTTGCGCAGCGACTCGGACATGAGGGTCAGCTTGCTCTGGTTCTCGCCGTGGACCGGGATGCAGGTGGGGTGGATCTGCGTGTAGCAGGGGTTCCCGAAGAACGCGCCGCGGCGGTGCGCGCGCCAGATGGCGGTGGCGTTGCAGCCCTTGGCGTTCGTCGAGAGGAAGAAGACGTTCCCGTAGCCGCCCGTCGCGAGCATGACCGCGTCGGCGAGGTGGCTCGAGACCTTCCCGGTGACCATGTCGCGGACGACGATGCCGCGCGCGACGCCGTCGATCACGATGAGGTCGAGCATCTCGGTCCGCGGGTACATCTTCACCTTGCCGAGGCCGATCTGCCGCTCGAGCGCCTGGTAGGCGCCGATGAGGAGCTGCTGCCCCGTCTGCCCCCGCGCGTAGAACGTGCGCGAGACCTGCGCGCCGCCGAACGAGCGGTTCCCGAGGGTGCCGCCGTACTCGCGGCCGAACGGCACGCCCTGCGCGACGCACTGGTCGATGATGTCGTTCGAAACCTCCGCGAGGCGGTGGACGTTCGACTCGCGGGCGCGGAAGTCGCCTCCCTTGACCGTGTCGTAGAAGAGGCGGTAGACGCTGTCGCCGTCGTTCTGGTAGTTCTTCGCTGCGTTGATGCCGCCCTGCGCGGCGATCGAGTGGGCGCGGCGCGGGCTGTCCTGGTAGCAGAAGCAGGAGACGTTGTAGCCGAGCTCGGCGAGGGACGCGGCGCCGGAGGCCCCCGCGAGGCCGGAGCCGACCATGATGAGGCTGTACTTCCGCTTGTTGGCCGGGTTGATGAGCTTGATGGCCGCCTTGTGTCGCGTCCAGCGCGACTCCATGGGGCCGGTGGGGCACTTGCCGTCGAGTTCCATTCCGCGACCTCCTAGCTCGCCACCGGGCGGACGAGCCCGGCCAGGACCGCGATCGGGAAGGAGATGTTCACGACGACGATCACGGTGGAGACGGCCATCAGGACCGCCTTGAGCGGCTTCTCGTACTTCGGCGTCTTCAGCCCGAGCGTCTGGAAGAGGCTGACGGCGCCGTGGAAGATGTGGAAGCCGAGGGCGACCATGGCGAGGACGTAGAAGATCGAGACGGCCGGGTTGGAGAAGGCGATCACGACGTTCGAGTAGACGTCGGTGTGGCTGAACGGCCCCTGGTGGACCGAGCCGACCGTCAGGTGGAGGAGGTGGTAGACGATGAAGAGGCCGAGCATCGGCCCGGTCCAGTACATCGTGCGCGACGTGATCGTCGCGGCCTGGAGGTCCGGGCTCGCGGAGCCGTCCGGCGGCGCGGCCCGGTTCCGCCTCCAGAGAATGATCGCGGCGACGGCGTGCAGGCTCACCGCCCCCAGCAGCACGGCCCGGAATCCCCAGAGGAGCGCCGGCGTCGCCTTGAGGAACGCGGCGTACCTGTTGATCTTCTCGGGTCCCGAGTAGAGCTGGAGGTTCCCGACCATGTGGACGAAGACGAACCCGTAGAGGACGAGGCCGGTCAGGGCCATCACCGCCTTGAGGGCGATGGAGCCGAAGGCCGGCCTTTCCGAGGTCATCGGTATCGCGCTCATCTCTCGATCAGCAGGTGAGCAACCCGCAAAGCTCGGCGACCGAGTCCGCCGACTTCTTCAGGGCCGCGGCCTCCTCGGGAGTCAGCTTCAGCTCGATGATCTTCTCGACGCCGTCCTTGCCGAGGACGACCGGAACGCCGACGTAGAGACCGTTGATCCCGTACTCCCCCTCGAGGTAGGCGGCGCAGGGGAGGATCTTCTTCTTGTCGTTGAAGATGGCGTCGGCCATCTCGACGGCCGCAGCCGACGGGGCGTAGTACGCCGACCCGGTCTTCAGGAAGTTGACGATCTCGGCGCCGCCGCCCGCCGTCCTCTTCACGATCGCCGCGACGCGCTCCGGGGTCAGGAGCTCGGTGATCGGGACGCCGGCGACGGTGGTGTAGCGCGGCAGCGGGACCATCGTGTCGCCGTGGCCGCCCAGAACCGTCGCGTGGATGTTCGCCATCGAGACGTTCATCTCCATGGCGATGAAGGCGCGCATCCGGGCGGAGTCGAGGATGCCGGCCATGCCGACGACCTTGTTCTTCGGGAGCTTGGAGACGCGGCGGGCGACCTCGCACATCGCGTCGAGGGGGTTCGTGACGACGACGATCGTCAGGTCGCGCGAGTAGCGCGTCACCTTGGCGATGCAGTCGGCCACGATCTCCTCGTTCTTCTTGAGGAGGTCGTCGCGCGACATGCCCGGCTTGCGGGCGAGGCCGGCGGTCATGATGCACAGGTCCGATCCCTCGGTTTCCTCGTAGGCGTTCGACCCGACGATCTTCATGTCGAAGCCTTCGACGGCGCCCGACTGGTACATGTCGAGCCCCTTGCCCTGGGGGACCCCGTCGACCACGTCCACGAGGACGACGTCGGCGAGCTCTTTTTCCACGATTCGCTGGGCGGTGGTGGCTCCGACGTTTCCGGCGCCGATGACGGTGACCTTGCGACGCATATTCTTCCCCCTGCTCTCGAAGATTCCGGCCCCCGCCGGGACGAAACCGGTCCGACGGGGAAGCGTATCAGGGGGTCGGATTCCCTCAAAGAGGAACCAGCCCCGGAACGCCGCCTCCCTCCCGTCCGTATATGCTTCGGAAGACGATGGACGTGCGGGAAACCCCGGCATGGCGAAAGGCCCTCGGCCTCGCGCACGAGGTCTGCGTCGCGCTGGAAGGGGCGGGCGACCTCCGGGGAGACTCCGTCCAGCGCCTCAGGCGCGCGGCCCTGGCCGTTCCGTCGCTCGTCGCCGACGCCTTCCTGGGCACCGACGCGCGGGATTGCAGGGACCGGCTCTCGGATGCCGCGGCGCGGGTCGGGGAGCTCCGGCAGCTCCTCCGCTCCCCGGAGCTCCGCAGAGTCGTCCCCGGCCCGGAGGCTGACGCTCTCCTGACCGAGGCGGAAGCCCTCGACCTCGAGATCCGGTCCCTCGGTGGCCGGTGCCCCGAAGCGTGACCCTTTCCGATTTCGCGGCCGCCTGCTAGCGTTCCCCCGCTGGAAGGAAAGGAGACCCGATGACCCTCCGCCCCCTCGCCGCGATGCTGGCCGTCCTGGCCCTCCTCACGGCCCCCTGCGCGCTCGCCCAGGCCCCCGCCACGACCGCCGCGCCCGCCCCATCCCCGGAGGCCGCCCCGGCTACGACCGAGGCGCCTGCGCCCGCCACCGAGGCCCCGGCCGCGACCGAGGCCGCGCCGGCTCCGGCGACGGAAGCCGCCCCTGGTCACGCCGCCGCCCCGGCCCCCTCGCCGGAAGTCCCCGCCGGCACCTCCCAGACGACGACGATCGTCATCGGCCTGATCGTTCTCCTCCTCCTGATCGTCCTCGTCATCCTCGGCACGAAGAAGCAGGAGTAGGGGAAGGGCCCGGAGAGGGCCCGACCAGAACCAGGACACCAGGACACCAGGGCACCAGGGCAAGAGAGCACCGGGGAGGGAAGGGAGCCTCGCCCCGGTGCGGGTCCCACGGCCGTGCTCGGGGGCGGCTCGCGGGACCCACCCTCGCGGCTCGGCCG
>CALMDF010000187.1 GCA_937864895.1 uncultured Holophagales bacterium
TGACGGCCCCCTCGATGTTCTCGAACATCTTCGCCGTCTCGAGCGCGACGACGTACCTTCCGCCCGAGCTGTTCAGGGCGTCGGCCTTGAGCCTCTTGGCCTCCGCCTGCGCGACGTTGACCTCCTTGTCGGCCCTCGCCCTCGTCTGCGAGGCGTAGAGCTCGGCTTCCGCGCGGATCTTCGCGATCTGCGCGTTGATCTCCGATTCGGCGATCGTGATGGCGGCGTTCCCCTTCGACTGGATCTGCTCCAGCTTGGCGTGCTCCTCGTTGACGAGGGCTTCCTTGCGGTTCTTCTCCGCCGTCTGGACGGCGACCTTCTTCTCCTGGAGCGCCTTCTCGTAGTTCTCGGCGTAGACGTAGTTGCGGAGGAGCAGCGTCTCCACCTTGAAGCCCCGCTCGGCGAAGCGCGCCTTCAGGAAGGTCTCGGCGTCCTTGACCGCCGCGATCCGCAGCTCCTCGTTGTAGAACGTCTCGGCGTTCATCTTCCCGATCGTCTGCAGGACGCCGTTGCGGAACGTGTTGACGGCGAAGCTGTCGACGTAGAGCGAGCCCCAGCCGAAGTCCTTCGCGATCCTCACCGGGTCGGAGATCGAGTAGAGGAGCGTCACGTCGCAGATGACGGCGTAGCCGTCCGAGGTCTGGACGTTGAAGGCGTCGATGACGCGGTGCGTCGAACGGCCGAGGACCTTGTCGCGGCGCTGGAAGTACCTCTCGACCCCCTCGCGGACGTCGTCCGTCTTCGCCTTCCCCAGCGACTCGATCCGGTCGAACGACGCCTCCAGGACGTGGATCTCGCGGGGGAACTCGTGCATGGTCGTCCCGACCGGGACGAAGTAGAGGCCGGGGGTGAAGGCCCGCTCCTTGATGCCGGTCTTGAACCCGAACCGCACCTGCTCCACGCCCCACTCGTTCGGGTTCACCCTCGCCGTGCAGGCCCCGTAGAAGAGGAGCAGGCCGGCGACCGTGAGCCCCGAGAGGAGGCCGAGCCGACGGATGGAGCCGAGGAGCTTCCGAAGGGCCCCCTCCGCGCCCGCGACTGTGACCATCGCGTCACCCTTCCCTTTCGGCCGCGCCCTTGGCGGCCCTCTGCCTCGCTGCCGTGCGGGCCTCTTCGTCGTCGTGCACCTCGCGCTCGGCGACGGACGTCGAGTCCGTGAGGTAGGCGAGGTCGATCCGGGCGATCTCCCGGTCGGCCCTCGTGACGAGCTCGTTCAGCTCGCTCTCGTACTGCCGGAACGAGAACCAGCGCCTGAGCTCGGGGAAGACGAGCCCTCCGACCGTGAACGGGAGGACCCACTCCTTCGACCAGATGGGGATGAACGGCGCCCAGACGACGAGAAACCCGAGGCCCATGCCGAGGACGGCCCACAGGGCCCGTTCGACGCCGTGGAGCGGCTCGGCGAGGCCATAGAACCCGTTCCGCTCGCGGGGCGTGAAGCGCGAGGCGAGCCGGACCCAGCCCGGGACGACGACCTTCCTCACGAGGTCGTCCACCTTCCGGAAGAGCTCTTCCCGCGCCTCGCGCGTCAGGTGCGGCTCCTCGAGCCGGATGGCGTCCCGCAGGCGCGGCGCCTCTTCGACGCAGAGCGCGCTGGCCCAGGCCTCGACCTCCGGGCGTCCGCGGGCGAGGGTCTCGTCGGTCAGGCCGGCACGGCAGTTCTCGAGCTTCTGGACGAGGGAGTCGACGAACCCGTCGAGCGGCCCGGGGACCCGGGCCGAAGCGGGACGGAGGGCCAGGAAGGCACGCCCCAGAAGTGAGCTCATCGGACCGCCGAGAGTATAGTGAGCCGGCTCGGCCCGGCCCCTCTGATGCATCGGCATCATGGAACTCCGAGGCCGACCGTAAGAGACTCCGGCGACTATTTCGGGGCCGCAGAGCGGCCCGTGGAGGGTTCCGAGATGCCTACGAGAGACCTCACGCTGGCGATGGTCGGCTCAGGCGGAGACGGCGTCGTGACGATGGGCGAGATGATGGCCCAGGCCGGCGCCCGCGACGGCCTGAACGTCATCAAGGTGGAGGCCTACGGGCCGCAGATCCGGGGAGGCGAGTCCTCCTGCGTCCTCCGGATGTCGGCCGAGCCGATCTCCGCCCAGGGCGACGCCGTCGACGTCCTCGTCGTCTTCAACTGGGCGGACTTCACCCGGTTCAAGGGCGAGGTCGTTCCGAAGGCCGACGCGGTGATCCTCTACGAGGCCAGCGACCCGACGCCGCTGGCCGAGGTGAAGATCCCGACCGCCACGAACGCGACCTGGATCCCGGTGCCGTTCGTCGACATCGCCACGAAGGCGACCGGGACGAAGGCCGCGAAGAACATCGTCACGCTCGGGATCCTCGCCGAGCTCTTCGCCATCCCGCAGGAGTCGGTCCGCAAGGCCGTCGAGTTCAAGTTCGGGAAGAAGAAGGCGGCCGTCCTCGAGGCGAACCTCAAGGGCTTCGCCGCCGGGCGCGAGTTCGCAGGGACCCTGAGCGTCGACACCTCGGCCCGGAAGCTCGAGTACGTCATCAGGGACCCGAAGCTCGTCATGACGGGGAACGAAGCCTGCGCCGTCGCCGCCCTCCACGCCGGCTGCCGCTTCTTCGCCGGGTACCCGATCACGCCGTCCTCCGAGGTCCTCCACTTCCTCTCCGAGTGGCTCCCCCGCGCCGGCGGCCGGATCATCCAGACCGAGGACGAGCTGTCGGCCCTCGGCGCCATCATCGGCGGCTCCTTCGCCGGGGTGAAGTCGATGACCTCCACTTCCGGTCCCGGCCTCTCCCTCATGGCCGAGATGCTCGGACTCGCGGCGATGGCCGAGGTCCCCACGGTCATCGTCGACGTCCAGCGCGGCGGTCCCTCGACCGGCCTGCCGACGAAGTCGGA
This sequence comes from uncultured Holophagales bacterium, assembly GCA_937864895.1. Taxonomy (GTDB): domain Bacteria; phylum Acidobacteriota; class Thermoanaerobaculia; order UBA5066; family UBA5066; genus UBA5066. The sequence goes on from CALMDF010000187.1 coordinate 2,864, forward strand.
GCAGTCGGACCTCTACCTCGCCGTCTTCGGCTCGCACGGCGACATGCCGCGCATCGTCCTCGCGCCGACCGACGTCGAGGACTGCTTCCACGCCACCGTGGACGCCTTCAACATCGCCGAGGAGACGCAGCTCCCGGTCATCGTCCTCTCCGACCAGGCGATCGGTCAGAGCCGGCAGACGGTCGAGAAGGCGAACCTCGTCCACGAGGTCGTCGACCGCCGGACGCCGAACGCGGAAGAGCTCGCCGACTACAAGCGCTACGCCCAGACCCCCACGGGCGTTTCGCCGATGAGCGTTCCCGGGACGAAGGGCGGGATGTACCAGACGAACGGCCTCGAGCACGACGAGACGGCGCGCCCCGCCTCCTCGCACGTCATGCACGAGAAGATGAGCCGGAAGCGCTTCAAGAAGCTCGACTTCGTCGAGGAGAAGTACCCGCTCTTCGTCCACCTCGGGCCCGAGAAGGCCGACATCGGCATCGTCTGCTGGGGCTCCTCGAAGGGCCCCGTCGAAGAGGCCCTGAAGGAGCTCGCGGCGAAGGGTGTCAGCGTCTCGGCCTTCGTCCCGCGCATCATCATGCCGTTCCCGAAGAAGGCCCTCCTCGAGTACATGGCGAGCGTGAAGACGCTCGTCTTCCTCGAGGTGAACTTCGTCGGGCAGCTCTACCACTACCTCCGGACACTCGTCGACCTTCCCGCCGACACGCGCGTCTTCGCGCGGTCGGGCGGCATGAACCTCTCCGTGACCGAAGTGAAGAACCGCATCGAGAGCGTCCTCTCGGAAACCACCGTCCGCGAGGAGGTGCGCGCGTGAGCAGCGTCGTCGAGACCCCCGCCCTGCCCCGCTTCCAGCCGGGCGACTACAAGAGCGACCTGAAGCCCGTCTGGTGCGCCGGCTGCGGCGACTTCGGTGTCGTCTCCGCCATGTACCGCGCGATGGCCGAGCTGCAGCTCGAGCCCTGGAACACCGTCGTCGTCTCCGGCATCGGCTGCTCCTCGCGCCTCCCGGGCTACGTCGAGGCGTACGGCTTCAACAGCGTCCACGGGCGGGCCCTCCCGATCGCCACCGGCATCAAGGTGGCGAAGCCCGAGCTGAACGTCGTGGCGGTGGGCGGCGACGGCGACGGCCTCGCCATCGGCGGCAACCACTTCCTCCACGCTTCGCGCCGGAACCTCGACATCTGCTACGTCCTCATGGACAACGAGATTTACGGGCTGACGAAGGGGCAGGCGGCCCCCACGACCCCGTCGGGCGACAAGACCAAGTCGACCTACTTCGGGAACCCCGAGCCCTCCGTGGACCCGTGCGAGCTCGCGATCTCGTTCGGCGCCACCTGGGTCGCGCGCGGCTTCTCGGGCGACATGAAGAGCCTCGTCGACCTGATGGTCGCCGGCATGAGCCACCACGGCTTCGCCTTCCTGAACGTCATGTCCCCCTGCGTCACGTGGCGCGGCGACGACCAGTTCAAGGTGATGAAGGCGAAGCTCAGGAGCCTGCCGGAAGGCTACGACCGCACGAACCGGGCGGCGGCCGTTCCCTACCTGCGCGAGAAGGAAGTCCTGACGACGGGCGTCCTCTACGAGGCCCACGAGCCCTCTCTCCTCGACCGGCTCGAGGGGCAGAGGACGAACGCGATGGTGGGTCACGAGAACCTGACGACCGAGCAGGTTCTCGAGGTCTTCAAGCCGCCCTTCTGACGAGCCCCTTCCGCGGAACCAGGGCGCCCGGGCCGGCTCGGCCCGGGCGCCCTTTTTCGTGTCAGCGGATCCGGCCGGCCGCGGGGCGCCTCGGCGCCGCGGGCGTCCCGGGCCCGGGCTCGCCGAGCCTGAGGACCGCCTCCTCCACCGCCGCCTCGAGCCCCTCGGGCCCGACGACCTCCACGCGGAAGGTCCCGGTCGCGAACGCCGAGAGGTCGTGCCGCGCTTCCTCGCCCTCCGCGAGGACGAGGCGGCGCTCGACGACGACCCGGCCGTCCGCGTCCACGAGGCGCAGGAAGGCCACGGCCTCGCCGTCGCCCTCCAGGCGCCTGAGGAGAAGCGCCGTGCCGGCCGCGACTTCCACCTGGCCGAGCGAGAGGCGGCCGTCGGGCTCGCGGTCCATCGAGCGCACGGCGAGGCCCGTGGCGGCCCGGACGGAGGACGCCGGCAGCACGTTGACCGTCGTCGCCTTCGACGAG
>CALMDF010000188.1 GCA_937864895.1 uncultured Holophagales bacterium
GGACGACGTCAAGGTGTCCGCCGCGCTGGAGGACTACTGCGCGACCGCGCCGTAGGAGGCGAGCGACGACCGACGCCGGAGATGTTGTATCCTGTCGTCGCGACGATTCGGTCTCGGGAAAGGAGGCGCGATGGCAGATCAGCCGCAGGGGTGCGCGCGCGTGACAGGGACCGTCGCCGGCGACAAGCCGGCGGGCGGTTCGCCTCCGGATCGACCGGTGGAGACGAGGGAGAAGACCATGACGGCACGCGTCGGACAGAAGGCCCCGGACTTCGCCGCCCCGGCGTACCACAAGGGCGGCTTCACGAACGTCAAGCTCTCGGACCACGCGGGGAAGTGGGTCCTCCTCTGCTTCTACCCCGGCGACTTCACCTTCGTCTGAGCGACGGAAGTGTCGGCGGTCGCCGACAGATACTCCGAGCTGCAGAAGCTGGGCGTCGAAGTCCTCTCCGTCAGCGTGGACAGCCACTTCGTGCACAAGATGTGGAACGACCACGAGCTCTCCCGGATGGTCGAGGGCGGGATCCCGTTCCACATGGTCTCGGACCAGGCCGGCAACGTCGGCCGCGCCTACGGCGTCTGGGACGAGAACCAGGGGATCGAGCTGCGCGGCCGGTTCCTGATCGACCCCGACGGCGTGATCCAGGCGATGGAGGTGCTCACGCCCCCGGTCGGCCGGAAGTTCGCCGAGACGATACGCCAGGTGCAAGCCTTCCAGCACGTCCGCAAGTCGAAGGGGACGGAGGCGACGCCCGCCGGCTGGGAGCCCGGCCAGCCGACGTTGAAGCCCGGCCCCGCGCTCGTCGGCAAGGTCTGGGAGGTGTGGAAGCCGAGCATGGAGAAGTAGCCGCGCCAGGCTCGGAATCGGACCTTCGGAGGAACCCATGATCGGGACGGTGAGCCTCGTCGGCCGGCGAGCGGCGGTGTGCGCCGGAATCTTGGTCGCCCTGTTCCTGCCCGCCGCCGGCGAGGAGCCGCCGGCCGCGGAGTCCTGGAAGAAGACGACCCGGCAGTGGATCGAGACGGTCGCTCCCGGGAAGCGCCTCCTGCTCGTCAACCCGCACGGAGACGTCTACGTCCGTTTCGGCGGGTACGAGAACCGTGTGGAGATCGTCGCGACGATCCAGCGGCTGGAATCGAGCCTGCCGCCGCTGACGGTCGCATTCCGCCAGGTCGAGGCCGGCCTCGACGCGACCGTCGGGCCGGAGGGCTCGTCCGACCCGGAGTTCCCCGCCGTCCCCGGAATCGAAAAGACTCGCGATCGCGTGGACCTTGCCGTCTTCGTGCCCAAGGGGGTGGCGCTCCACGTCCGCACCGGAGAGGGCCGGATGGAGATCAAGGGGCTCGAGAGCGACCTCGACGCGGAGTCGGTGAAGGGCGACATCCGGATCGCGAAGATCAAGGGACGGGTCCAGGCGAGGAGCGAGCGGGGGGCGATCGTCGCGATGCTGGAGGCCGGCGCGACCGCCGAGTCTCAGGAGCTCACGACGAGCACGGGAGACATCACCGTCCATCTCTGGGAGGACGCGAAGGCGACCGTCCGGATCGCGACGTCGGGCGAGATCGCCACCGACTACTCGCTGCAGGTGGAGCGCCGGCGATTCGAGGAGCCCGGGAAGCACGCCGTCGCCGTCGTCGGCGAGGGAGGGCCCGAGCTGTCGCTCCTGAGCAAGCGGGGGAACGTCCGACTGCTCTGGCAGCCGCGGCACTTCAAGCGCGAGGACGCCGCGAAGCCGGCCGGGGGCCCGCCGGCCGAGTGACGGGCGGGGCGTTCGATCGCCCCGCCGCCCCTCGCCGGCCCCCTCTCACCTCGCCGGCTCGACCGGAGGCATCGTCAGGACTCCCGGCGTCCCCACGAGCCCCGCCCGGCTCGCGGCCACCGCCCAGGGGCGGACGGTGGCGAGGACGCGGGCCAGGACCGCCGCCTCGGCCTTCCCCTCGCTGCTCTCGCGCCCCTTGTCGAGGATCATCTCGAACGTCGACTTCTCGCGCGGGAACACCTTGAGCCGGATCTTCGCGTCCGGGGCCAAGCCGATCGCCTCGCGCGCCGCCTTCATCGCGGCGGGGTAGCCGCCGAGCTCGTCCACGAGGCCGAGACGCTTCGCGTCCTCGCCGGTCCAGATGCGCCCCTTCGCGATCTCCAGCACCCTCTCCCGCGGCAGCTTGCGGCCGGCCGCCACCTTCCCGGTGAAGTCCTCGTAGACCCGGTCCAGCCAACCCTCGAACCTCTCCCACTGCTCCGGCGTGTGGTCGTGCAACGCGCTCCGCATCCGGCTCTGGGGTCCGGGCGCGACGTCGTCCCACGTCAGGCCGATCTTCTCCCACATCGCCCGCGTCAGCATCTTGCCGCCGAGCACGCCGATCGAGGCGGTGATCGTTCCGGGCTGGCCGACGATCGTGTCGGCCGCCATGGCGACGAAGTAGCCTCCCGATCCGGCGACGTCCCCCATCGAGACGATCACGGGCTTTCCGGCCTCCTTCGCCCGCAGCGTCTCGCGATAGATCGCGTCCGAGGCCACGTACGAGCCCCCCGGGCTGTCCACGCGGAAGAGGATCGCCTTGACGTCCTCGTCCTCGACCGCGGCGCGGAAGGCCGAGGCCACGGTGTCGGACCCCATCGAGGGGCTCCCGAACAGCGGGTCGAACTTGCTCTCGCCGCGCACCACCGCGCCTACGCCGTAGATCAGCGCGACGGTCTCGCCCTTCCGGTGAGGACGGCCGGCGCGCTCGAGGTACTTCGACAGGTACAGGAGCTTCGCGTCCTTGCCGGCCTTCTCCCTGACCTTCGCGTACACCTCGTCCCGGTACGCCAGCGAGTCCACGAGGCCCGCGTCCCGGGCCTCCTGCCCCAGGAACGGCCCCCGGTCGAACAGGGCCCGGACGCGCTCCTCGGGGAGGTTCCTCCCCTTGGCGACGCCCCGGACGATCTGCCCGAACATGGAGTTCATCAGGTCGGCCATCGCCTCGCGATGGGGGTCCGTGTACTTCGTCTCCGTGAAGAGGTTCATCGCGTTCTTGTACTCGTGGCGATGATCCATCCGGGGGACGACGCCGAGCTTGTCGAGGGTTCCCCGCACGAACGGGCTCTCCGACACGAGGCCGGTCAGGCCGATGTCGCCCGAGGGCTGCAGGTGGATCTCGTCGAAGGCCGTCGCGAGGTAGTAGCCGACGTTGCCCGGGCCGAACTCCCCGAAGGTCTCGGACCACGCGACGGCCCTCTTCCCCTTCGCCCGGAACGCGATCACGGCGTCCCGGAGCTCCTGCGCCTGCGCGAGCCCCATGCCGCCGCCGCCGATCCGGGCGACGAGCGCGACGACCCGCTCGTCCTCCCCGGCCCGCTCCAGCGCCTCGACGGCGTCCCGCAGGACCGGCATCTTGCCGAGGACGACCTTCGCGACCGGGTCGGCGGGGACGCACTCCGCGAACCCCTGCTCGAAGTCGGCCTCGAGGATCGTGCCCGACGCGACGGAGCCCTTCCCCGACCAGGCGGCGAGCGCCGCGAGAAGCGCCACGATCGCGACCAAGAGCGCCAGCGCGCCTACGATCGCGAGGACAGCCACCAGCACCTTCCTCATGGGAGCTCCCCCCGCCGAGCGGTCTCGCCGCCGTGCGGGCGGCGCGTTCCCGGCGTTCGGAAGATTCTACGCCCTCCCGGCGGATCGGTTGCAGACGAGGGAGGACGCGGGCGGGGCGGGCCCTATTCGGCGGGAGGCGCGCCGAGGCGCGGGGAGTCGTCCGCCTCGTCCCCGCGCTCCGACAGCTCGGCGAGAAGGCCCCGAAGCTCCAGGATGTCGCGGTCGTCCCGCGGATAGAAGAGAACGCCGCAAACCGCTCCCGCGGAGGGCTCGGGGGTGACGTGCATGACCAGGAGATCGCCCTCGATGACCCGGCGGGCGATCGTCACGGTCGCTCCGTCCAGCCGGGATCCGGGCTCGAGGCCCGGCAGCTCGTGGAGGAGCCGGAACGACAGTCCGGCGGCGCTGAGGTCGTTCAGGGGCATCCGGCAGGGATGGCCCTCGGGGTCCGGGAAGCCGAACGCGACGACGCCCTCTTCGGCGTCCCCGATCCGGAACCGGTTGTGGCGGCGTCGGCACAGGGGAGGTCGCATCGTCGGTCCTCGCAGGCGTCGTCCCGGAGAATCTAGGTCCTTTCCCCCGCCCCGGCCAGCGGACGTCCTCGATCGGCATGCCCCCGTCAGGTCAGGCCGAGCTCGACGCCGACCTTCCGGAACGCCTCGCAGGCGAAGTCGAGATCCTCGCGCGTGTGCGCCGCCGAGATCTGGCAGCGGATGCGCGCCGTGCCCTGCGGGACGACCGGGTAGCCGAACCCGGTGACGAACACGCCGCGGTCCAGGAGCCTCTCGCTGCACCGGATCGCCTTGGAGGTCTCGCCGAGCAGGATCGGCACGATCGGAGTGTCCCCCTCCATCGGGCGGAAGCCGATCTCCGAGAGGCGCGCACGGCAGTACCTCGTGTTCTCCCCGAGCCTCGCCACGGCCTCCGGATGCGCCTCGAGCCACCCGACGGCGGCCAGCGCCCCCCCCGCCACCGCGGGCGGGAGCGCGTTGGAGAAGAGCTGCGGGCGGGACCTCTGGACGAGATAGTCCACGACCTCCGCGGGCCCGGCGGTGAAGCCGCCCGCCGCTCCGCCCAGCGCCTTGCCGAGCGTGGACGTCACGACGTCCACCTCGCCGATCAGACCGTAGTGCTCCGCCGTGCCCCGCCCCCGCGGGCCGAGCACGCCGGTCGCGTGCGAGTCGTCCACCCACACGACGGCGTCGTGCTTCCTCGCCAGCTCGACGATGTCCGGCAGCCTGGCGGTGTCTCCGTCCATGCTGAAGACGCCGTCGGTCGCGACGAGCCGCGTCCTCGCGCCGCGCGTCTCGCGGAGCGCCTCGTCGAGCGCCGCCATGTCGGAATGGGGAAAGACCCTGCGCTGCGCCCGGCACAGCCTCACGCTGTCGATGATGCTGGCGTGGTTGAGGGCGTCGCTGATGACGACGTCCTCCTCGTCGAGGACGCTCGCGGGGAGCCCCTCGTTCGCGGCCCAGCACGACACGTACGTCAGGGCGGCCGCGGTGCCCACGAGGCGGGCGAGCGCCGCCTCGAGCTCCCGGTGAAGGGCGAGCGTCCCGCAGATGAAGCGCACCGAGGCGGTCCCGGCGCCGTGACGGTCGAGCGCCGCCTTCGCGCCGGCGATCACCTCCGGACGGGAGGCGAGCCCGAGGTAGTCGTTGGAGGACAGGACCAGGACCTCGCCCCGCCCCTCCATCCGGACGCGCGGCCCCTGCGGCCCCTCGAGGTGGTTGAGGCGCTTGTACACCCCCTCCTCGCGAAACCGCGCGGTCTCCGCGCCGAGCCTCCGGGCGAGCCCCTCGTTCATCGCGCTCCTCTCGGGCGCCGGACGGAACCCGCGTGCCTTCAGCTGCCGTACTTCTCGATGATCCCCTTCTTGTCCAGGCCCAGGATCCCGTACTTCTCCCCGACCTTCCGGAACGCCCCCACCGCCTTCTCGAGCTCCGGGATTTCGTGGTCGGCCGACATCTGCGTCCGGATCCGGGCCTGCCCCGCGGGGACCACGGGGAAGAAGAAGCCGACGACGTACACCCCCTCGCGGAACAGGTCGCGCGCCACGTCCTGCGAGAGTTTGGCGTTGAACAGCATGATCGGGACGATCGGGCTCTCCCCGTCCTTGATCACGAAGCCCGCCTCGCGGATCCCCTTCCGCCAGAACTTCGTGTTCGCCTCGAGCTTGTCGCGGCGCTCCGTGGTGCGGCTCAGGATCTCGAGCACCTTGAGGGCCGCGCAGGCGATCGGCGGCGGAACGGCGTTGCTGAAGAGGTAGGGCCGTGCGCGCTGCCGGCACAGCTCGACGATCTCCTTGCGGCCGGAGACGCAGCCGCCGCTCGCCCCGCCGAGCCCCTTGCCGAGCGTCGTCGTGATGATGTCGATCTTGCCGAGCACGCCGAAGTGCTCGTGCGTGCCGCGCCCGGTTCTCCCGATGAAGCCGCTCGCGTGGCTGTCGTCCACGAACACCATCGCGCCGTACTTTTCCGCCAGCTCGGAGATCCGGTCGAGGGGCGCGAGGTCGCCGTCCATCGAGAACACGCCGTCGGTCACGATCAGGCGGACCCTCTTGTCCTGGTGCTCCTCGAGCTTCGACTCGAGGTGCTTCATGTCCGCGTGCTTGTACGAGTCCTGCACCGCCTTGCACAGCCGGATGCCGTCGATGATGCTCGCGTGGACGAGGCGATCGGAGATGATGACGTCCTCGGGCCCGAGCACCGCCTCGAACACCCCCGCGTTCGCGTCCATGCAGCTCGGGAACAGGATCGTGTCCTCGGTCCCCAGGAACTCCGTGATCGCGCTCTCGAGGTCGCGGTGGAGGTCCTGCGTGCCGCAGATGAACCGGACGCTCGACATGCCGTAGCCGCGCTCGTCAAGGCCCCGATGGGCGGCGGCGATCACCTCGGGATGGCTCGACAGCCCGAGGTAGTTGTTCGAGCACAGGTTCAGGACCCGCCGCGGCTTCTCGCCGCTCGGGTACTCGACGAGAATCCCCGACGACTGGGGAGAGTGGATGAAGCGCTCCTCCTTGTAGAGGCCCTGGCCGCGGATGCTCTCGATCTCGCGCGCGAAGGCCTGCCGCGCGGCGCCCGGATAGGCCATGGTCAGCCCTCCTTCCGGAAACGGCCCACCAGCTCGAGGATCCGGCTCACCGTGTCGAACGCCTCGGGCGTCGCGTC
>CALMDF010000189.1 GCA_937864895.1 uncultured Holophagales bacterium
TCCCGTGAAACGTCACGACCTGCTCGCGCTTGCGCCTCGACAGGGCGTTCACGATCTCGTTCGCGGCCGACTCGGCGGAGGCGACGAGCCAGGCGGGGACGGGGTCCTTCGCGCTCCGGTGGACGACCTCCCGGTTGTCCTTGTGCCGGATCTCGCTCGCGACGAATCCGGGGGCGATGTGCGTCACGGAGACGCCGGCCTTCTTCAGCTCGGGACGGATGGAGTCGCAGAGGCCCCGGACGGCGAACTTCGAGATGCAGTAGGCCGAGGTCGCGGGGGTGCCGATGAACCCGTTCACGCTCCCGACGACGCCGATGCGCCCCCGCGTCTTCTTCAGCTCGGGGAGGGCGGCCTTCAGCGTCCGGATCGCGCCGTAGAGGTTCGTCTCCAGCTGGCGGCGGTAGTCGTCGAGGGCGAGGGCCTCGAGGCGCCCGGCGACGGCGAACCCGGCGTTCGCGAGGACGGTGTCGAGGCGGCCCCACTCGGCGACGGCGCGCGCGACGGCGGCCTCGGGGTCGCCGTCCTTCGTGACGTCGCAGGCGACGGCGATGGCCGAGCCGCCGGCGGACCGCAGCTCCTCGGCGACCTTCTCGAGGAGGTCGGTCCGGCGGGCCGAGAGGACGACCTTGGCGCCGCGGCGGACGAGCTCGCGGGCGACCGCCTCCCCGATTCCCGAGGAGGCGCCGGTGATGAGAACGACGTTGTCCTTCATGTCGGGCGGACTCTACCGGAACGCGACGCGGTCAGCGGTGGCGGGGGACCGGGAGCCGGACGAGGCCGGAGAGGACGAGCGTCCCGACGAGGACGGGCCCGAAGGGCTGGTCGAAGGCGATAGCCAGTGCGAACGCGACGAGGTACGCGGTCACCGCGAGCCCGGCGGAGTGGACGAGGGCGCGCTGCCAGGACGAGGCGATCCGGAACGCGACCCACGGGGGGAAGAAGACGAGGCAGAAAGTGGCCATGACGCCGATCGACTCGGTCGCGAGGGCCACGGAGAAGGCGACGAGGAGGTCGAAGGCGAGGTGGAGCCGCCAGGGCGACTGCCGGTTGGCGGAGAGGTGGTCCGGGAAGAAGTGCTCGAGGAGGAGCTTCTTCGAGAGCCACGGGCCCGCCGCCGCGACGAGCGCGACGAGGGCGATCGCCCCGCCGAGATTCGCCCAGGTCGTGAAGTAGAGCTGCCCTTCGAGCAGGGCGTGGGAGAGCTCCTCGCCCCTCACGCTGTTGGCCGCGCCGAGGAGGGCCGCGCTCCAGCCGAAGAAGAGGAGGACGGCGTAGACGTCGTTGCCCGACCGCTCCGTCCGTCCCTTGATCCCGGCCGCGAGAACCGCGGCGCCGAGCGCCCCGGCGAGCGGGTGGATGCCGAGGAGGATCGCCGTGACGCCGCCGGCGGCCGTCACCTGCGCGAGGCCGAGGGCCGCGAGCCACTCGTTGCGGAGCCTGACGTAGGCGCCGAGGAGGGGGAGGACGAGCGCGAGGAGGAGGCCGTTGGCGAACGGGACCCGGAAGAGGGGGTCGAAGACGAGGGCGGCGTTCACGGCCCGACCTCCAGGACGTGCGCGGAGACCCGCTCGAGGAAGCGGGCGTCGTGGGTGACGACGAGCACCCCGCGGTCGCCCCGGGAGGCGTGGAGGAGGTCGGCGAGGGCGTCGATCGCGCCGGGGTCCATGTTGTTCGTCGGCTCGTCGAGGACGACGACCTCCGCGGCGCCGCCGAGGCAGGCCCACACGGTGAGGAGCTGGAACTGCCCGCCCGAGAGGCGGTCCACGCGCGTGTGGAGGAGCGCGCGGAGCGGCTCCGGGGGCTCGACGCCGTCGGCGCCGGTCAGGCGGAGGAGCTCGTCCGCCCGGAGCGGGACGTCGGTCTCGCGCACGGGGCGCTGGCGCTGGTAGGCGATCGAGACCCCGGGACGCCTCGCGACCTCGCCCGAGAAGAGGCGCGAGGCGCCGGTCAGGGCGCCGACGAGCGTCGACTTGCCGCAGCCGTTCGGGCCGACGAGGCCGAGGACGTCCCCCTCGACGAGGTCGAACGAGACGGGGCCGACGACCGGCCCCGCGTACCCTGCGACGACGGCCCGGTAGGAGAGGAGCGGCGCGGAGCTCATTTCCCCGACGCCACGGCGTCCACCCAGCGGTCGATGAGCTTCAGGTACTCCTCCGCGGTCGCGCCGACGGGCGGCTCGAGGGGGAGACGGACCTGGGGCCAGCCGAGGTTGCGGGAGAGAAACTCGGGACCCTTCCCGGGCTGGAAATCCGTGTAGAGGATCACGCCCTTCTTTCCCTTGAGCCGCGTCGTGGGATCGCTGAGGTGGGCCGCGGTGGGGGGGATGCCCGGGAGCGGCTCGACGTATCCGGTGACAGCTACGCCGAGGAGGGCGGCGAGGTAGACGAGGTCCTTGTGGAACGCGACGATGCTCCCGGCGCCCGCGGCCTTCGCCATCCAGGCGGGGACGCGGGCGTCGACGGCCTTGCGGAAGGCGGCCGCGCCGGAGCGGTAGCCCGCGGCGCCCGCCGGGTCCAGGGTCGCGAGGCGCTCGGCGAGCGCGGCGGCGACCTGCGCCATCCGCTCGGGGTCCATGTAGACGTGCGGGTTCCCCATGGGGTGGACGTCCCCCTGGGCGCGGTCCGCCGCGCGCCCGCCCTCGAGGAGGGGCACCTGCGCGGCGGCTTCGAAGTAGCCGGGGGAGCCCGGGAGGACCCCTCCGTTCCCGGCTCCCTTCAGCGCGGCGGGGAGCCACCCGACCTCGAGCTCGGCGCCGACGGCGACGAGGAGGCCGGCGTTCCTGAGCGCGACCATCATGTTCGGCCGGGCCTGGAGGACGTGGACGTCCCGGTCGGGGGGCGCGAGGACCGTGAGCCTGACGGCGTCTCCGCCGACGGCCTTCACGAGGACGCCCATGCTGGAGGTCGTGGCGACGACGTTCAGGGCGGCCGAGGCCGGGAACGAGGCCGAGAGGAGGAGGACGGCGGCGAGGGCGTTGCCGGTGGACGTCTTCTTCACGCGGGGCCTCCTCAGAACGAGTGGACGCCGTGGGCGCCGAGGGAGATCTGGAGCTGGAGGTAGAGCTGGTCGAACGTCTTCTTCACGCCCTCCGAGAAGAAGTCGCCGCGCGTGTACTGCGCCCGGATCCGGGAGAATTCCGTCGGGTTCCAGGTGAGGGCGCCGGAGACGCGCTTCGACGTCCCGAAGCCCTCCGACTCGCCTCCCTCGCGGACCGAGTTGGTCATGCCGGCGGCGTCGTACCGGGCCGCGACCTGCCAGCGCGGGGCGAGACCGTAGACGGCCTGAACGTAGAGGCCGTCCTGCCGGAAGCGGGCCGAGTCCGGGGTGCCGACGAGGCCGAGGCTCTTCTCGCGGAGGAGGTACTCGGCCTGCACGACGAGGTCGCCGGCGCCCCGGGGGCGGGCCGAGTCGAGCTTGAAGACGGCGTCGAGGCCGTAGAGGTCGACGGTGCCCTCGAAGGCCTCGTCGACGATTCCGTCCTCGTCCTCGTCGTGGAGCTCCTGGTGCATCGCCGAGCGGGCGTACGAGGCCCCGAGCTGGAGCGCGGCGTCGTAGCCGAGGTCGGGCGAAATCTTGACGAACCCGGTGACGAGGCGGGGACCCGCCTTGCGGGAGAGGACCCGGTCGGGGCCCGGCGTCTCGCCGTCGTCGACCGGAACGGGCCCGACGTTCTCCGGACCGACGTAGGAGGCGATGCCCTCGTTCTCTCCCTGCAGGAGCTCGGCTCCGAGCTGAAGGTAGAAGGGGAGCTTCGGGAGCCACGTGAGCTGCAGGCCCTTCTCGTTCAGGCCGTGGTCGCCGAGGAGGAGCTCCCAGGCGAGGTTCTGGTCGACGAAGTCCCACTGGTGGGGGTGCTGCTGGTTCACGTAGCCGAAGCCGCTCAGGAACTTCCCCGCCTTCAGCTTCAGCCCCGCGGGGAGCCTCCTCGTGCCGACCCAGACTTCCTCGGTCTCGAAGCCCTCCTCGCTCGCGGCGAAGAGGGCCGCGGCGTCGAAATAAGGGTCGACGGAGGCGGTGAAGGCGATCTCGGTCTCCCGGAGGTTGAACCCTTCCGCGAGGCCGCCGTGCTCGTCTTCGTGCGAGGGGTGGGCTCCGTGGAACCCGTCGGCGCCTTCGACGATCCCGAACGCGCCGCCCTGGACGCTGTCACGGTAATAGACGAGGTCGGGGATGACCGAGATGGCGGGGTTGAACGAGGTTCCGGACGTGACCTGACCCGACGAGCCGAAGAGCGGGAAGCTCTTCGGGACGAGCCCTGTGGGCTCGATGGGGCCGGGCTTTTCGGGAGACGGGTCCTCGGGCTTCCCCGGCTTTCCGGGAGCCTCGGGCGCGGAGGGCGCGGCTTGCGCGTCAGGGGTGGGGGCGGGACCGGGGGCGGGCGCCTCTTCCTGGCCGAAGGCCGGGACGGCGAAGGCGAACGCGAAGGCGAGCGCAAGAGCGCCCGCGACGCGGATCCGGGTCTTCATCGGGTTTCTCTCCTCGCGGGTCCGGGTGCCGTGAGACGGCCACGAACCCGATTCTCTGTCCGCTCGGGCGGAGCGGCGTCGGGAAGAAGGGTCAGGAGAGAACGGAGGGGGGGCTTCGGCCGGGAGGGGGTCCGTCGTGACGGACCGTCGCGACGGGTTCCATGACCGCGGAGGCGATCGGCTCCGCGGCGTCGGGCGGCGGCGCGAGTCCGGTCGACGGTTCCGGAGCCTGCTGCCCGTCGCCGCGAACGACCTGGCAGGCGGGGCAGTGCCGCTCGCTCCCGTCGTCGGAGTGCCGGTGCGGAAGGGCGTTCAGCCAGACGACCGCGACGAGCGCGAGGACCGCGACGAGCGCTCGCGCGCCGGGTCGCCGGGAGGGAAGGCCGAGCGTCACGAGGGCGGAGGGTAGGCGGGGCGCGAAACGGAAGTCAAGGAGACGGTTTCGCCGGGCCCGCGCGGACTCCCGATCCGGCGATTCGAGCGGGGACCCGTTCTCGCGGGGATAATCCCCGCCATGAAGAGCGTCGCCGTTCTCGGAGCGGGCCTCGTGGGCTCGCTCGTCGCAAAGGACCTGGCCGCCGACGGCCGCTGGTCCGTCCTCTCCGTCGACCGCAGCGCCGAGGCCCTCGGCCGACTCGCGGGCGTCCCCAACCTCACGACGGAGCGGGCCGACCTGGCCGACGTCGCCGAGGTGGCGCGGGTCGCTTCGAAGGTCGACGTCGTCGTGGGCGCCGTCCCCGGTTTCCTCGGCACGCAGACGGTCCGGGCGGCGCTCGAGGCGGGGCGGCCGGTGTCGGACATCTGCTTCTCGCCGGAGGACCCCTTCGAGCTGAAGCCGCTCGCCCTCGCGAAGGGGGTCCCGGCGATCGTCGACTGCGGCGTCTCGCCCGGCCTCTCGGGGCTCGCCGTGGGGCGCGCCGTGGCGCTCTTCGACGTGATCGACGACGTGAACATCTTCGTCGGAGGCCTTCCGACCCCGCGCCACTGGCCGTTCGAGTACCGGTCGGTCTTCTCGCCGACGGACGTCATCGAGGAGTACACGCGCCCCGCCCGTTGCGTGGAGGGCGGGCTGGTCGTCGTCCGTCCCGCGCTCTCCGGCGTCGAGCCGCTCGACGTCCCCGGCGTCGGGACCCTGGAGGCCTTCTACACCGACGGTCTCCGGACTCTCCTCGACACGGTGAAGGCCCGGAACCTCTGCGAGAAGACGCTCCGCTACCCGGGGCACGTCGACCGGATGCGGATGCTCCGCGAGACCGGCTTCTTCTCCTCGGAGCCGGTTTCCGTGGACGGCTTCCCCGTGGCCCCGCGAAAGGTCACCGAGGCGCTCCTCTTCCACTCCTGGAAGAGGCCGGAAGGCGAGGAGGAGCTGACGTTCCTCCGCGTCGTCTGCGACGGCCGCCGGGGCGGCCGGAAGCTGCGCCGGACGTTCGAGCTCCTCGACCGGACGGACAAGGCGACGGGGGATTCCTCGATGGCGAGGACCACCGGCTTCCCGTGCGCGACCGGGGCGCGCCTCCTCCTCGAGGGCGCCTTCACGACGCCGGGCGTCTTCCCGCCCGAGCTCCTCGCCAGGGACGACGAGATCTACGGGCGCTTCCTCGCCGAGCTGGCGGAGAGGAACGTCGTCGTCGAGGAGACGGAGGAGGAGCTCCTCCCCGGATGAGCGGGGCGGACGGGAAGGAGGCGAAGCCCCCGAAGGCCCAGCGTCTCCGGGCGCTCCTTCCGGACCTCGTGGCGCTCGTGAAGCCCCGGCGGCGAGTCCTCGCCGCGGGCTTCGTCCTCATGGCCCTGGGACGCGCCGCGGGGCTCGTCCTCCCGGCGTCGACAAAGTTCCTCATCGACGACGTCATCGGAAAGTCGCGCGGGGACCTCCTCCTCCCGCTCCTCGGGGCGGTGGCCGCCGCGACGCTGGTCCAGGCGGCGACCTCTTTCTCGCTCACGCAGGTCCTCTCGAAGGGCGCCCAGAGGCTCATCGCCGAGCTCCGGGTGAAGCTCCAGGCTCACGTGACCCGGCTCCCGGTCGCCTACTACGACAACCAGAAGACCGGGGCCCTCGTCTCACGGGTCATGAACGACGTCGAGGGGATCCGCAACCTCGTGGGGACCGGGCTCGTCGAGCTCGCCGGTGGGCTCGTGACGGCGGCCCTCGCGCTCGCCGTCATGCTCACGCTGAGCCCGTCTCTCACCGGGCTGACGGCGCTCTTCCTCGTCGTCTTCAGCGCCGGCCTCATGGCGGCGTTCGGGGTCCTCCGGCCGGTCTTCCGGGAGAGGTCGAAGATCCAGGCCGAGGTCTCGGGACGGCTCACGGAGACCT
>CALMDF010000190.1 GCA_937864895.1 uncultured Holophagales bacterium
CCTCCTCTGGCACGGCACGTTCGCGATCAACAGCGTCATGCACGTCTTCGGCAGGCGGGTCTTCGAGACGCGCGACACGAGCCGGAACAGCTTCCTCATGGCCCTCGTGACGATGGGCGAGGGGTGGCACAACAACCACCACCACTTCCAGGCCTCGGCCGCCCAGGGGTTCCTCTGGTGGCAGGTCGACCCGAGCCTCTACCTCATCCGGCTCGGCCGTCTCCTCGGCATCGCGAAGGACCTGCGGCCCGTGCCGGAGAAAATCGCCGCCCTCGCGAGGGAACGGGCCGTGTGGCACTTCTCGTCCCACACCTTCGAGAAGGCCCGCGAGGCGTTCGACGCCGCGCAGGCCGGCTGGGAGGCCCGCGCCGACCAGCTCTCGGCACGCTGGGCCGAGAGGCGCGAGACGGTCCTCGCCTCGGCTTCGAGCAGGTTCGCCGACCTCGAGGCCTCCCGGCACCGCGCCGCCGCGCAGCTCGAGAAGCTGAAGGCCGACTACGCCGCCGCCCTCTCCGCGGCCGCCGTGAGCACACGCCTGCGCGGCCAGCGGGCAAAGGCTCTCGCCCAGATCCGGGTCGAGGAGCTCAGGGTCGAGATCGAGCGGACCCGCCGGAGCCTCGTCGAGTCGCTGGAACGGCTCGTCGAGGCGTCGGGCCTCGGCGACGGGCTCCCCTCGCCCGCCTGATCCCCCCGCCCCGAAGATCGAGCACGGCGGGGAGGGAAACGCCCTCCCGGTTCGCTAACATCCGGCGCATGAAGAGCGCCCTCGCGGACCTCTACCACGCGCACGTCGTCGAGCGCTGCCGGACGACGGAGCTCGCCCTCGCCGAGACCGGGTTCGACCGGCTCCTCCTCCACTCCGGCACGCCCCACACCTACTTCGCCGACGACCAGGACGCCCCGTTCCACCCGACGCCCCACTTCACGCACTGGGCGCCGGTCGAGGGGCCGGGTCACGTCGTGGAGTTCCGCCCGGGGAAGAAGCCGCGCCTCCTCCGCTTCGTCCCGCGGGACTTCTGGTACGAGCCGCCGCACCCGGCGCCCGCGTTCGTAGCGGCCGAGTTCGACGTCGAGGACTCGGCGACCCCCGAGGGCGTCAGCGCCGCCGTCGGGGCGAACGGCGCGAGGACCGCCTTCGTCGGCGGCTCCGTCGACGTGGCGGCCGCGTTCGGCATCCCCGCCGAGGCGATCAACCCGAAGGGTCTCGTCGCTCGACTCGACTGGGAGCGCTCCTACAAGAGCGAGTACGAGGTGGAGACGCTCGCGGAGGCGACGGGCCCCGCGGCCCGCGGTTTCCGCGCCGCCGAGGCCGCGTTCCGCGACGGGGCGACGGAGATGGAGGCGCACCACGCCTACCTCGCCGCGGCCGCCGTCATGGAGGAGCAGCTCCCCTACCCGACGATCATCGGGTTCGACGAGCGTTCGGCGACCCTCCACTACCACGGCAAGCGCGGGACCTGGGCCGCGCCCGGGAGGGTGATGCTCGTCGACGCGGGCGTCGCCGTCCGCGGCTACGGCTCCGACATCACGCGGACCTACGCGGGCGACGGCTGCGACCCTCTCTTCGTGAACCTGATCACGGGGATGGAGACGCTCCAGAAGGAGCTCGCCGCCGCGCCGAGGCCCGGCATGAAGTACCTCGACCTCCACGTGCGGGCCCATCACCTCATCGGGGACCTCCTCCAGCGGGCGGGAGTGCTGAAGGTGCCGGCCGGAGTGGCCGTCGAGAAGGGGCTGACGCGCCCCTTCTTCCCCCACGGGCTCGGACACTTCCTCGGCATCCAGGTGCACGACGTGGCGGGCCGCTTCGCGGACCGCGAAGGGACGCTCGCCCCGCCCCCTTCCGAGTACCCGTCCCTGCGCACGACGCGGACGATCGAGGAGCGGATGGTCTTCACGATCGAGCCGGGCCTCTACTTCATCCCGATGCTCCTCGAGGAGCACAGGAACGGCCCGAACCGCGACGACTTCGACTGGGCGGTCGTCGACCGCCTCACTCCTTTCGGAGGGATCCGGGTCGAGGACGACGTCGTCGTCGAGGCGGGGGGCGTCCGCAACCTGACCCGGCCCGAGCTGCCGTGACCTCTCCCCGCGAAGAGGGCTTCGCGCAGCCCGGCGAGTGGGCGCCGCACGCCGCGTGCTGGCTCGCCTGGCCGAGCCACGAGGAGCTCTGGAAGGAGGCGCTCGGGCCCGTGCAGGGGGCGTTCGTCGCGTTCGCGCGCGCCATCGCCGATCCCGGGCCGGACGGGGCGCCTCGCGGCGAGAGGCTCGAGGTCCTCGCGCCGACGCCCGTCCGCGCGGCCGAGGCCCGCGAGAGGCTCGCCGGCCTCGGGGCCCGGGTCCACGAGATCCCGTTCGGCGACATCTGGATGCGCGACATCGCCCCGATCTTCGTGACCTCGCCCTCGGGAGAGGTCGCGGCCTCCTCGTTCGTCTTCAACGGCTGGGGCGGGAAGTACGACCTGCCCGGCGACGCCGAGGTCTCGATGCGCGTCGCGGCGACTTCGGGCCTCAGGACGTTCCGCGACGAGCTCGTCCTGGAAGGCGGCTCCGTCGAGCCGGACGGCGAGGGGACCCTCCTCACGACGCGCCAGTGCCTCCTCAACCCGAACCGGAACCCGGGGCTTCCGCAGGCCGACCTCGAGCGACGGCTCCGCGACGGCCTCGGCGCCGAGGTCTTCCTCTGGCTCGGCGACGGCCTGATCAACGACCACACGGACGGGCACGTCGACACCGTGGCCCGCTTCGTCTCTCCCGGCGTCGCCGTCTGCATGGAGCCCTCCGGCGGCGGCGACCCGAACGCGGCCGCCCTGAAGGAGATCGTCCGGGACCTCTCCTCGATGCGCGACGCGAAGGGGCGGCGGCTCGAAGTCTTCACGGTGCCGTCCCCCGGCGTCGTCACGGACCCCGAGGGGGAGCTCATGGCGGCGAGCTACGTGAACTTCTACGTCGCGAACACGACGGTCACCGTGCCGGTCTACGGCGCCCCGAACGACGAGCCCGCCCTCGCGCGGATCGAGAGGCTCTTCCCGGGACGCCGCGTCGTCGGCGTCCCCGCCCGCGAGCTCCTCCTCGGAGGGGGCGCGTTCCACTGCATCAGCCAGCAGCAGCCTTCGGGAGGGACACGCGGATGACGAGCGAGCTCCTCACTCTCGGGATCGTCCAGTGCGCCCTCGGGGGGCGCCGCGATGAGAACGTGGCCCGGGTCGAGGCCCTCGTCCGCGAGGCGGCCGGCCGCGGGGCGCGGCTCGTCGTCACGCCGGAGCTCCTCGAGGGACCCTACTTCTGCCGCGAGGAGAGGGACACGTTCTTCGAGTGGGCGCGCCCCGTCGAGGGGAACGAGACCCTCCAGCGCTTCCAGGCCCTCGCCAGGGAGCTCGGCGCCGTCCTGCCGTTCTCGTTCTTCGAGCGCGCGGGGAACGCCTACTACAACACCCTGGCGATGATCGACGCCGACGGGGCTCTCCTCGGCACCTACAGGAAGAGCCACATCCCCGACGGGCCCGGCTACGAGGAGAAGTTCTACTTCCGGCCCGGCGACACCGGCTTCCGCGTCTTCGGGACGCGCGCGGGGGCGGTGGGCGGCGCCGTCTGCTGGGACCAGTGGTTCCCCGAGTGCGCCCGCGCGCTCGCGCTGGGCGGCGCCGACGTCCTCCTCTACCCGACGGCGATCGGGTCCGAGCCGGCCAACCCCTCCCTCGACACCCGGGACCGGTGGCGTCGCGCCATGATCGGACACGCCGTGTCCAATGTCATTCCCGTGGCTGCCGCGAACCGGATCGGCGAGGAGGACGGGCAGCTTTTCTACGGCTCGTCGTTCGTCGCCGGGCCCGACGGCTCCTTCCTCGCCGAGATGGGACGCGAGGAGGAGGGGGTCCGCGTCGTGACGGTCGACCTCGCCGCGATCCGCCGGGAACGCGCCTCCTGGGGCTTCTTCCGCGACCGGCGCCCGGAGCTCTACGGTTCGCTCCTGACCGCGGACGGACGCCTCTGACGCCGGCGGGGCGGCGCGGGCGCGCCGCCCCCGTGCCCTCACGCGAGGTCGAAGACGAGGAGCTCGGCTTCGGTGCTCCCCGCTCTGAAGGTGAAAGCCGTCTCGTCCGAGGCCGCGAGCCCGTCCCCCGCCGCGAGGCGGTGCCCGTTCACTTCCGCCTCGCCCCGGAGGACCTGGACCCAGAGGTGCCGCCCCGGCGCGATCTCGAGCGGCACGCTCTCCCCCGCGCCCAGGATCGTCGCGTAGAGGCTCACGTCCTGCCGGACCGCGATCGAGCCGTCGTCCCCCGTGCCGGAGGCGACGAGGCGCAGCTTTCCGCGCCTCTCCTCGTCCGCGAACGTCCTCTGCCCGTAGCGGGGCGCGTACCCGCGCCGGTCAGGGACGATCCACACCTGGACGAAGTGGACCGGTTCCTCCCCCGAAGCGTTGAACTCGCTGTGCTTCACGCCGGTCCCGGCGCTCATGTACTGGACGTCGCCGGGGACGATCGTCGAGCCGTTTCCCAGGCTGTCCTTGTGGGCCAGCGCCCCCGAGAGGACGTACGAGAGGATCTCCATGTCGTTGTGGCCGTGCGTTCCGAACCCGGCGGCCGGAGCGACCCGGTCCTCGTTGAGGACCCGGAGCGCGCGGAAGTTGACGTGCTCGGCGTCCCAGTAGTCGGCGAAGGAGAAGCTGTGGCGGGTGTCCAGCCACCCGTGGTCGAAGTGGCCGCGTTCGTCGCTCTTTCGGATCTGGATCATCGAGGACCTCCCGGGGCGGCCCTTCCGGTGCGCCCCGCCTCCTCCCTTGCACGGCCCGCACCACGTTCGGGACGTTCGCGCCGATCCCGGCCGAACCCGCAAAGGCCTTTTTCTCAACCCCTTGAGGCCGCCGACCGATTTCGGGCCCCGCCCTGGCCGGTCGATTCGAGAGGCCATGACCTCTCGATTTGAGATGATCGAGGCATGCGCGCCGACGACCTGACGCTCGAATCCCTCTTCGACGCCGACCCTAAGGGCGGGATCTACCGCTTCGCGGGCGAGCGGGCGGTCCTCCTCGACACCGCCGCCCTGGGGCTCCTCCGAAAGGAGCTCATCGAGACGCTCTCCCTCGCCGCCGCACGCGGGGTCCTCTACCGTTTCGGCTGGGCCCACGGTTTCCGGACGGCCGAGGCGATGAAAGGGGCGTTCGACTGGGATCGCCCCGAGGAGTGGATCAACGCGGGGGGGCGTCTCCACAGGCTGAAGGGGCTCGTCACGTTCCGGCCCGTCCCACGCGAACCGGGAACGGCGCCGCGGCACTTCTCCCAGGCAATCTGGGAAGAGTCCTACGAGGCCGAGCAGCACCTCCTGCACTTCGGCCTCTCGGACGAGCCCGTCTGCTGGACGCTGACCGGCTTCGCGAGCGGCTACCTCACCGTCTGCCACGGGCGGCCCATCCGCGTCGTCGAGGAGGCGTGCGTCGGAAAGGGGGACGCCGCCTGCCGGATGGCGGGCGAGCCGGAAGAGGAGTGGGACGAGGCCACGCGGAGCTCCCAGGCGAGCCTCTCGGATCCCTGCCTCGAGGGAGAGCTCGGGCGCGTCCGCGACGCCCTCCGGGCCATCGAGGCCCGCCTGAAGGCCAGGCGAAACGAGCTCACCCGGCTCAAGGTGGAGGAGGAGCACCCGGGCGTCGTCGCGCGGAGCCCGGGGATGCGGCGCGCCTTCGACCTCGCGTGCCGCGTCGCGCGGGTCGACTCGACCGTCCTTCTCACCGGCGAGAGCGGCGTCGGCAAGGAGGTCCTCGCCCGCGTCATCCACGAGCGCTCGCAGCGCGCCGCGGGCCCTTTCGTCGCCATCAACGGCGCGGCGCTCCCCGAGAGCCTCCTCGAGAGCGAGCTCTTCGGCCACGCCAGGGGCGCCTTCTCCGGCGCGTCGTCCGACCGCCCCGGCCTCTTCGAGGCCGCGCACGGCGGGACGCTCCTCCTCGACGAGATCGGCGAGGTCCCCCTGGGGCTCCAGGCCAAGCTCCTCCGGGCGCTCCAGGAGCGCGAGGTGCGTCGCGTCGGCGAGAACCGGAACCGGAAGATCGACGTGCGCGTGGTCGCCGCGACGAACCGTGACCTCGCGAAGGACGTCGAGACGGGGCACTTCCGCCGGGACCTCTACTTCCGGCTCCGGGTCATCGAGATCCCGATCCCGGCGCTCAGGGAGCGGCCGGAGGACGTCCTCCCCCTCGCGAAGGCGCTCCTGAGCGACGCGGCCCGCCGGACCGGCGCGAAGGTGAACGGCTTCACGCCGGAGGCGGCGCGCCTCCTCCTGCGCCACCGCTGGCCCGGCAACGTCCGCGAGCTGGCGAACGCCGTGGAACGGGCCGCCGTCCTCGCCGACGGGAGCCGTGTCGACGCGGGCGACCTCCCCGACGACATCGCCCTCCCGTCCCGGGCCTCCGCGAGCGCGGGCGACCTCCTCGCCGACGTCGAGCGGGCGCACGTCCTCGCGGTCCTCGGAGACGAGGACGGGCACCGGGAGAAGGCCGCGAAGCGGCTCGGCATCGGCGTGGCGACGCTCTATCGGAAGCTGAAGGAGTGGGGCGAGGAGGGGCCTCCGGGCCCGCCGGGGTCCGGCGGTCTCAGCGACCGCTTCCGCGCCGCTCGAGCCGGACGGGAATCGTCACGGTGAAGGTCGTTCCCTCTCCCGGGGCGCTCTCGACCTCGAGCGAGCCCTTCATCAGCTCGCAGTAGCCGCGGGAGATGAAGAGACCGAGCCCGGTGCCGCCGTAGCGCGACGAGATCCCCGTTCCCGCCTGGGCGTAGGGCGTGAAGATCCGGTCGAGCTGCTCCGGGGTCATCCCCACGCCGGTGTCGCGGACGCGCACCGTGAGCGTGTCCTCCGTCCGGGAAGCCTCGAAGAAGATCGTCCCCCGCTCCGTGAACCGCGCGGCGTTGCTCAGGAGGTTGAGGAGGACCTGCCGGAGCTTTCCCTCGTCGGAGCGGACGGTCCCGAGGGAGTCGAGCCCGGCCGTCTCGAGGCGGTTGTGGCCCTTTCGGACGAGGGGCCACGCAGTTTCGCCGGTCTCGCGGAGGAGCGTCCCGACGTCGAACTCGGTGAGGTGGACCTCGACCTTCCCCGCCTCGATCTTCCCGAAGTCGAGGGCCTCGGTGACGAGCGCGAGCTGTTGCGCGGCCGCCCTGCGGATCCGGTCGAGGTCGGGGACGAGGTCGGTCGCGCCGCGCTCGGTCAGCTCCTCGGCGAGCATCTCCGAGTAGCCGAGGATCGCGTTGAGGGGCGTCCTCACCTCGTGGCTCATGTGGGCGAGGAAGCGGCTCTTGCTCTCGGTCGCGGCCTCGGCGGCGTCCCGGGCCTCGGAGAGCTCGATCGTCCTGAGCCTTACCAGCGCCTCGAGCTCCTCCGCCTGGCGGCGCAGGGACCTCTCCCTCACGCGGATCGCCGCGAGGCCGAGGAGGGCCGCGAGGACCGCCCAGAGGACGAGCGCCGCCGGGCTCCGCCACGGGCTCTGCGTGACCTCGAACGGCACGTCGACGGGCCCGCTGACGGTGCCGTCGGCGTCGCGACCCCAGACGCGGAAGACGTACGGCCCCGCAGGGAGGTTCGTGAACTCGCGGCGCGGCGCGGCGGCCCAGTCCGACGGCGCCTCCTCCCAGCCCTCGAGGTGCGTCCGGTACCGGATGAGCGACTCCCCGTGGAAGGCGAGGAGGGTGTACTCGAAGGCGACGTCCCGCTCCTTCGGGGAGAGCCGCACGAGCCCTCCCAGCCGCTTCGGCGTTCCCTGCACCTCGAAGCGCTCGACGACGAGGGGATGGGGGCGCCGGGACCGGGTGTCGTCGCGGGCCGGGTCGAGGACCGCGGCGCCCGCCGCCGTCGCCGCCCAGATCCGGCCTTTCCCGTCGACGAGGCTCCCCGGGTTGCACGCGGCGCTCGGGAGGCCTTCGTTCGTCCCGAAGGAGACGACCTCGGGCTCGCCCGCGCCCGCCGCCGGGAGCGTCATCCGGGCGATCCCGCGATTCGTGCCGAGGTAGACGCGGCCGTCCCTTCCCGCCGCGACGAAGTGGACGTTGTTGTTCGGAAGGGCGGGCCGCGTCTCCTCCGAGAAGACCGACCAGCCAGCATCCCCCGCGCCGAGGAGCCGGTGCGCCACGCCTCCCCGCGTCCCGGCCCAGAGCTCGAAACGCCCGTTCGGTCGCGCCACGCGGGCGAGCGAGAGGACGTGGTTGTTCGGGAGGCCGGACCCGCGGTCGTGGACCGCGACGACGCGGCCGTCGACGACCTCGGCGAGGCCCCCTCCGCGGGTGCCCACCCAGAGAGTCCTCGTCCCGGCGTCCCGCGTCGCCAGGAGCGAGAGGATCGAGTCGCTCGGGAGCCCCTCGCGGACGCCGAGCACGCTCCAGCGCCCGCGACGGAACCGCCCGAGGCCCGACTTCTCGGTCCCCGCCCAGAGCTCCGGCTCCCCGGACTCGTCCTCGGCGGCGAGGAGGACCCCCACGTCGTCGGAGCGGAAGACCGGCCGCGCGTCGACCTTCTTCCAGCGGCCGGCGTCCAGGCGGTAGAGCCCGTGTCCGACGAGGCTCGCCCAGACGTCCTGCTTCCCCGCGCCGGAAGCGAACGCGGCGAGAGACCGGACCTGGGCGGCGGGGAGGCCCCGCCCCGCCTCCCGGGGGGCGGCCCGCCCTTTCTCGAAGGCGGCGAGCCCCTCGCTCGTCCCGACCCAGAGGGCCTCCTTTCCCCCGGGCCCGGGCGCCTCGAGGAAGGAGAAGACCTGGTCCCCCGGGAGCCCCGACTCCCTGTCGAACGCCGACCACGGGGCGCTCTGGACGCGCAGGAGACCCGAAAGGCGCGTCCCCACCCAGAGGGTCTCCGCGTCCGCGCCGATCCCGCCGGAGAGCGTGTAGACCTCGTTCACCCGGTCTCCGAGAGGCACGCGGCGAAAGCCGGGGCCCTCGAGGCGGAAGACCCCGGCGTCGCGCGTCCCGACCCAGACGGCGGGGACGTTTCCCGTCCCCGGCGTCGCCGTCAGGCCCGTGACGAGACGGCTCTCGAGCCCGGTATCCGGTCCGTAGCGCGCCACGGTCCCTCCCCGGACCGCGAAGAGCCCGGCGCCGAAGGTCCCGACCCAGAGAGTCCGCTCGGCCCCCTCGCCGGTCTGGAGCAGCGAGTTCACACTGACCCCTTCGAGCGGGGCGCCGAGGTCGAGAGGCACCCACCGGCCCCCTTCCCCGAGCTCCGCCACTCCCCCCACGCACGCGGCGACAAGCCGGGTGGCACCGGCGACGTCACGTTCCTCGTGGAGCTTCCACACCCCACGGTCCGGCAGGCCCTCGGAAACGGCGACGAACCTTTCTCCGGAAAGGCGGGCCACGCCTCCGCCGTGGGTGGCCGCCCAGACCGTTCCGTCGGCCGCCTGGAGCAGGTGGTTCACCCGGCTCGCCGGCAGCCCCTCGGGCCGGTCGAAGACGGCCGACCCGGACTCGCGGAACCTGACGAGCCCCCCCTCCTCGCGACCGAGCCAGACGCTCCCGTCGCGCGCGGGGAGGACCGCCCGGACGAAGTTCGAGACGGCCTTCCCCGGCATGTCGAGGGGGAACCAGTCCCGGCCGTTGAACCGGGCGGCGCCGTCCTGCGTCCCGACCCAGAGGAAGCCCCTGCGGTCGAATGCGATCGCGTGGATCGTCCCCTGGGGGAGCCCGTCCCGTTCCGTGTAGGCGCGGACGGAGGGGCGCGCCAGGCGCGACGGGTCGTCGTTCGCGGCGAGCGGCGCCACGGCGCACAGGACAACCAGTCCCAGCGCCGGAAGGACTCTCATCGGCCGAGCCTAGCGCCCGTCGCCGGAAGGGGCCGGAGTCGCCGTCACCGGGGCACGTCGTCGGCTCGGTGCCGCTCGGCTTCACCGACGAAGGGGACGAACCGGACGGGGAGGACGCTCTTTTCGCGGAAGCCGTCGGGCGTCCGTTCGATGACCTTCAGCTCCTGGTAGAAGCCGCCGACCGGAATGACCATGCG
This sequence comes from uncultured Holophagales bacterium, assembly GCA_937864895.1. Taxonomy (GTDB): domain Bacteria; phylum Acidobacteriota; class Thermoanaerobaculia; order UBA5066; family UBA5066; genus UBA5066. The sequence goes on from CALMDF010000190.1 coordinate 9,970, forward strand.
CCCCCCCGGGGCGAGCTGTGCGAGGAGGGGCTCGGGAACGGTCTCGGGCGCCGCCGTGACGAGGATGCCGTCGAACGGGGCCGCTTCGGGCCACCCGTAGAAACCGTCCGCCGCCCGGACCTCGACGTTCTTCGCCCCGAAGGTCTCGAGGCGGCCCTTCGCCTCGGCCGCGAGCTCCGGCCGGATCTCGATGGAGTAGACCTCTGCCGCGAGGCGCGACAGGACGGCCGTCTGATAGCCGGAGCCGGTGCCGATCTCCAGGACCCTCTCCGTCCCGGTGAGACGGAGCTGCTCGGTCATGAAGGCGACGACGTAGGGCTGGGAGATCGTCTGCCCGCTCCCGATCGGAAGGGGGTGGTCCTCGTACGCCTCGGAGACCTGCTCCGGGGGGACGAAGAGGTGCCGGGGAACCTCCCGCATGACGTGAAGGACCCGCGCGTCCCTGACGCCGCGAGCGGCGATCTGCCGCTCCACCATCTCGGATCGTGCCCCGGCGAGCGGGTCGGGCTCGGCCTTCGGGTCGGGGCACCCCGGGCCGAACAGCAATCCTAGGAGCGCCACGAGAAGCACCCTCCTGTCACCTCCGGTCCGTCCGACGCCGCCAGTCCTCACGACCGGTCATTCTAGCGAGCGGCGTGCCGCCTCGACCGTCTCAAAACGGGGAAATGCCCTCGGCCGCCTCCGCCTCCTCGCGAAGGCGCCGGTCGACGGGCCTCTCCAGCGTCACGGTCATCGTCGAGAAACGGATCGTCGCGTCGAAATTCGCGAGGAAGGAGGAGCCGAGGACCCCGTCCTCGATTCCTTCCCCCTCCTCCTTCACGATGATGTCCGCGAAGCGGACCATGTACTTCTCGACGCCGATGGTGACCTTCGACAGCTTCCCCCACGACACACGGCTCTGGCCGATCCCCTCGAGGGTCATCGGGTAGGTCGCTTCCGCCCGGAAGAACCTGGCGCGCTGGACGCCGCTGCGCGTCACCATCGTCGGCTCCGAGCCGGTGTCGAGGAGGAAGAGGAACCAGGGCTCCTGGTTCATCGAGGCCCTCACCATCGGCTTCAGCCTCCTGAAGAAGACGTTCTGCCCGGTCGAGCCGCGCCGCAGGCCCGGCGGGAGGCGGATCCCGCGCACCTGGCGCGCCTCGTAGGCGACGAGCCAGTCGAACTCCTTCAGGAAGTGGATCCCGAGGACGCCGTCGAAACGGTACGGCGTGCCGGACGCTCCGAACGTGAGCGCTTCGTCGGGGAGGATCCCGAACGGGACCCTCTCGATCGTCAGGTCTCCGATCTTCACGGTCCCCGCCCAGCCGAATCCCATCGGGATCTCTTCGCGGTGGAGGCCGACCGCCGTCGCCCTCGCTCCCTCGACCCGGACGACGCCCATGCGCGTGGCCGCGCTCTCGGTGAGGAGCGAGAGCGAGGCGCCGGTGTCGAAGACCATCGCGTCCGTCTCGCGGTCGTTCACGCGGGCGAGGAGCCGCGGGATCCTCGGCCGGCCGTACTCCATCTTCACCGCGAAGCGCTCGCCCTCCTTCGCCCCGCCGTAGAGGGGCTCCGGCCCCGCCGACTCGAGGAACGAGAGCCAGCCCTCGGGGATGAGGAGCCCGTGCGACCGGGCCGTCCTCACCCACCGGGCCGACTCCTCGAAGCGGCCGAGCCAGTAGTACGCCTGGGCCGCGGCCCACGCGGCGTCGGCCCTGTCCTGGAGGCGCCCTTCCTCCGCGTGGGACCGCTCGAGGTACCTCAGGGCGCCGGCGAAGTCTCCCCGCTCGAGGAGCGCCTTCCCGGCGACGCGGGCGCCGCGGGTGGAGTCGGCGGCCCCGGCGCCCGGCCCCGCGAGGAACTCGAGCACCTCGGGGATCATTCCCCTGGCGAGCTGCTCCTCCATGTTGACCGAGTTGACGAGCCCGGCACCGACGGGCTTGAGGAGCTGGTGGCCGTGGACGGAGATCTCCCGGGAGAACGTGCAGGCGGCGATTCCCGCGACGAGGATTGCCCCGACGCCGGTACCGGTCCGCACGGCGAGCCTCACGTCGGACGGGCCACGAGGACCGTCTGGTCGTCGTACTGCGCGACGCCGCGGGTGAAGCTCTCCACGGCCGTGAAGATGCGGTCCTTCAGGACGTTCGGCGGGAGCGCCCGGCCCGCCTCGAGGAGAGCGGTGAGACGCTCCATCCCGAACTCCTCGTCCCGGGCGTCGGCGGCCTCGGTGATGCCGTCGGAGTAGAGGACGACGAGGTCTCCCGGCGCGAGGACGACGCGGGTCTCGACCTGGCGGGCCGACTCGAACATCCCGATCGGCACGCCCCCGCTCGGCAGCAGCGCCACGCCCGAATCCGAGAGCCAGATCCCCGGGTTGTGGCCCGCGTTGACGTACGTGAGGCTCCGGTCGGAGGGGTCGAAGACGGCGACGAAGAGCGTCACGAACTTCCGGGTCGCAGAGAACCGCGCGAGGTGCCGGTTGACTCGGGCGACGAGGACCGTGAGGTCCGAGGCCCCCGCCTCCATGAGGAGGTGGATGCAGGCGTGGACCGTCGAGACGAGGAGAGCCGCGGGGATCCCCTTCCCCGAGACGTCGGCGACGCAGAAGGCGACGCGCCCGTCGGGAAGGGGGTAGACGTCGTAGAAGTCGCCGCCGACCTGCTTCGTCGGGCGGTTTCCCGCCGCGAGGAGGATCCCGGAGACGGCCGGAAGCGTCGTCGGGAGGATCGCCCGCTGGATCGACGCGGCGATCTCGATCTCCCGTTCCATCTTCTCCTTCTCGACGGCGTCCCGGTGGAGGCGCGCGTTCTCGAGCGCGATGGCCGCCTGGTTGCCGAAGAGGGAGAGGATGCGAGAATCCGCCGGGCCGAAGTCGTCGATGCCGCCGGCCCGGTTCTCCTTGTCGGCCACGATGAGGAGGCCGAGGGGACGGCCGTCGGAGGAGATCGGCACGGCGAGGAGCTTCTCGGCCGGCGCCGCCGCGAGCGCGGCCGGCCTGTCCTCCCGCCTGTTGCAGACGAGGACCCGGCCCGCGGCCTCCTGCGGGGTCGTCGCGTCCGCGAGGGGCGTGCCGATGCTCCGGATCAGGACCTGGGGCTCACCGTCCGGCGTCGGGCCGGGGCGGACGACGAGCGTCCCGCTCCGCGCGTTCAGGAGCGAGACCGACTTCATCAGGATGTCGTCCGCGAGCGACTCGAGGTCGAGCGTGCCGGCGATCGAGAGGCCGACGTCGTAGAGGCTTTCCAGCTCCCAGACGCGGTACTTCAGCTCGAAGTCGGCCTCGCGCACCTTTTCCGACATCCGGACCCAGGCCAGGAGCGAGGCCGCGTGCGCGGCGACCGAGGCGAAGCCGACGGGGTCCGCGGGGGGCCGTTCGAGGGCGACCCACGCGAGCGTGTCGTCGCCCACCGTGAGCGGGATGACGCGGGGGTCGAGCGGGTCCTCGCCCGCGGGCGCGTGCCCTCCGAACATCCGGGCCAGGAGCGCGTCGTCGTAGCTGGCCACGTGGGCGCTGCCCAGGGCGAGGCCGACGGAGAGCTCCGCGAGGGTCTCCGCGGAGAGCTCCAGCCCGCGCGAGGCGGGCCGGCAGCGCGTCGAGACGTCTAGCGCGAAGCCGCGGGCCCCGCCCGCCCCCCTCAGGAGGGCGTCGAGGATCGGCTCGAGAAGCGCCGGACCGGCCGCGGCCGGCTCGATCGTCGCGAGGAGCGCGTGGGCTCCAGGGACGTCGGCGACCACGGGCTTTTCCTACTCCGCCTCACCGCGCAGCCACGCCAGAGCCGGCTCGGGCGAGGGGAAGATCCGCGCGTACTGCGCGAGGCCCATGATCTGGAACGTCTTCTCGATCGTCGGCGTCAGGTGGCAGAACGCGAGGCGCCCCCCCTGGTCGAGGACCTTCTCGAGGACCTCGATGAGGATGGAGATCCCGATCGAGTTGACGATCTTCGTCCTCTCGAGGTCGAGCAGGAGGCGGACCGTACCTTCCCCGAGGAGGGAGTAGGCCTGGCGGGCGATCTCCTCTCCGCCCGTGTTGTTGATGTACCCGTCCGTCCGGAGAATCGCGACCGCCCCGTCGGGCCTTTCCAGGGTCACTTTCAGCGTCTCGCTCATCGTCGCCCTTCAGCGGTACTTCCGCATCACGATCATCGTCCCGCGCTCGCCGCTCACGATCCTGACGTCGTCCATGAGGCTCCGGATGATCCGGAGGCCCCAGCCCCTCTTGTGAGGGGCGCGGAGTTTCTGGCCGATCTGGGGGGCCGTCACCCGCGACGGGTCGAACCCGTGGCCGTTGTCGAGGACGTCCACCTCGAGGTATGCCCTTCCGCCGTCCGCGTCGTCGTCCGAGGCGACCCGGAACTTCAGCTCCACCTTGTGGTCCGGCGTTCCGCTGTGCTCGAAGGCGTTGATACAGGCTTCGACGACGGCCATCTTGACCTCGTCGATCTTGTCGCGGCCGAGCTCCATCCACTCTCCCAGCGCGGCGACCTGCGCCGTCGCGGCAATCTCCATCTCCGGCGCGACCGGGATGGTGAGGTGGATCTCTCGGGGGTCGGCCGTCGGTGTCGACAACGAACTGACTCGTCAGAGCGTCAGGAGCGCTCGGTAGAGAACGGTAACGATCCCCGGCATGTTACCCGACGCCGCGAGCGCCGCGAACGCCCCGATCTCTCCGGCGAGGAGGAGCAGCAGCGCGAGGGGGAGCCCCTTCTCGTCGCTGGCCGCCGACCACCCGTCCACGCGGCGCAGTCGCTCCGCCCACGAGCCCGATTCCGGACGATCGGACCGACCCACGCTGCGTTCCATCGGCTCCTCCCGCGACGGAATGACGCAACTCCCGCGCCACTCCGGCAGGTCGTCGCCACATCACAACAAACCATTTTTTTTCAATACGTTACAGAATACGAGCGGATGTTGCACCAAGGAAGGTAGCGACACATTGTCACGTTCAGGGATCGCACGGGCTACGTCCGGATGCAAGGCATTGCAAAAAAGGGCTTTAATGCAATAGCGCCAAATTGCCGCAACGGGCTATATTGTCACGTTCTTTCGATAGAGGGTCCGGCGGTTGATGCCGAGAATCCGCGCCGCCTCGCTCTTGTTCCCGCCGACCGATTCCAGCACGTGGCGGATGTGCTGGAGCTCGAGGGAGGCGAGGTCGAGGGACCCGCTCACCCCGTCCGCCGGCCGTGCGCCGCGCAGCTGGAGGTCGCCGGCCTCGATCGTGTCCCCCGGGACGAGCGCGACGGCCCCCTCGAGGAGGTTCTCCAGCTCCCGGACGTTCCCGGGGAAGGGGTAGTCGAGAAGCCGGGCCACGGCCTCCCGGGTCAGCGCCTTGGGTCGCCGCCCGTCCCGGGCCGCGATCCGAGAGAGGACGTGCCCGATGAGGCGGGGAACGTCCTCCCGCCTGTCCCTGAGCGGAGGGAGGGGAATCTCGACGACCCGGATCCGGTAGTAGAGGTCCTCGCGGAAACGACGTTCCCGGATCGCCTTCTCGAGGTCGGCGTTCGTCGCCGCCACGACGCGCACGTCCACCGGGACGCGGCGGCGGCCGCCGAGGCGCTCGATCTCCCGCTCCTGGAGAACCCGGAGGAGCTTGGCCTGGATCGCCAGGGGGGCGTCGGCGATCTCGTCGAGGAAGATCGTCCCGCCGCTGGCGAGCTCGAACTTCCCGGGTCGCGCCTCGACTCCCGTCGCCACGCCCCTCTCGATGCCGAAGAGCTCGGCTTCGAGGAGGGTCTCCGGGACGGCCGCGCAGTTGAGCGCGAGGAACGGGGCGTCCCTCCGGGGCGAGGCCGCGTGGAGGAGCCTCGCGACGAGCTCCTTGCCGGTGCCGCTCTCGCCGCGGATCAGGACTCCCACCCTCGACGCCGCCGCGCGGAGGACGAGGTCCTTCACGCGCCTCATCCCCGCCGAGTCCCCGACGAGGACCTCGTCGATCCCGAGCGAGCCCTTGAGCGCCCGGTTCTCCTCGCGGAGCCGGTCGACGTCGGCCTCGAGCGCGCGGAGCTGCCGGAGCGCGTCGAGCGCCGGCGCGGCGAGCGCGGCGACCGATTCGAGGAATCGCCGGTCGCCCTCGTCGAAGGCCGCTCCCGGCCCCCCCCGCGCCTCGCGGTCCAGGACGACCACGACGCCCAGGACCCGCTCCCGCACGACGAGGGGCGCGCCGGCGACGGTTCCGGCGGCCCTCCCGAGAACGGTCTCCCCCGTCCGGGACAGGGGGCCCCGCGCGCGGCAGAGGTCGAGGACGAACGGGTCCGAGGCCGCGGCGAGGACGCCCGGGAAGGAGGCGAAGCCGACGGTCGAGACGACAGCGGGGCTGCCGTGCTCCTCGAAGACGACCCCGAAACCCCGCTCCGCGTCGAGGAGGGAGACGGCCCGGGCGACGATCTCGTCGACGAGGGCCTGCTCCTCGCGAAGAACGTTGAGCGCCCGCGAGACGTCGTAGAGCGTCTCGAGGCGGAGGACCTTCTTGCGGAGGTCGAACGACTCGTTGGCGCGGGCGTCCCGGACCGCCATGTCAGCGCCCGGATGACCCCGCGGCGGACCCGGCCTTCCCCGCGATCCGCGCCATCACGGCGAGCGCCGGGGCGAAGCGCGGGTTGACGGCGAGGACGGGCCGAAGCTCCTCGCGCGCCTCGTCGGGACGCCCGAGCGTCACGAGCGCGTCCGCGAGCCGGACACGAAGGCGGAAGGTCAAGGGGTAGTAGGGGAAGCCGCCCGACTGGGCTCCCTTGTCCTCGGCGAGGAGGTCCCGCATGGCGCGCACGGACGCCTCGAGGTCGCCGCGCGCTCCTGCGAGAGCCGCCACGGGCCCGAGGACGGCCTTCTCGAGCGCGGCCTTCTCCTTGTCTTCGAGGTCCGCAGGGAGCTCCGGCAGGCGCGCCAGCTCGGCCTCTGCCTCGTCAGCGCGGCCGGCGAGAGCGAGGAGCACGACACGCGACCGGACCACGTGATGGCGGAAGACGAAGTCTTCCTTCGGGGACATCGTGGGAGCGGCGGCGGCCTCCCGGTCGACGTCGGCGAGCGCCTCGTCGGGCAGGCCCGCGTCGAGGAGGGACATCGCCGCCGCCGCGACGAAGCCGTGCTTGTCCTTCCAGTTCTCCGACATCTCCGCCGCCCGGCGGAAGTGGGCAGCCGCGGCCTCCGCGTTCCCCCGCCCGACCTCGAGCGTCCCGAGGTGGCCGATGGCCGGGAAGAAGTCGGGCTTGATCTCGAGAGCCCTCTTCAGGTGCTCCTCGGCCTCGTCGTACCGCCCCGTGTTGGCGTAGAGCTCGCCGAGGGAGTCGTACGGGTTCGCCTGGTCGGGGGCGAGGAACCGGTACCGCTTGAGATAGTCCTCCCCCTTCACGAAGTCCCGGCGGCCGATGAAGTGGTAGCCCAGATAGTTGTAGGCCGTGGCCTGGTTCGGGTCGAGAGAGAGGAGGCGCTCGTAGGTCGCGAGCATCTCGTCGGTCTTCCCTTCCCGCATCAGGACGGTCGCGAGGCGGAAGTAGCCCTCGGGGTCGTCGGGGAAACGCTTCACGTATTCCCGGACGAGCCGCCCGGACTTCTCGGGGCTCCGATCGACGAGGTCAGCCTCGGCGATGGCGAGGGAGAGCTTCTCCCTCTCGCTCAGCCGGCCCGGGTTCCGGACGGCGCACTGCACGAGGGAACGGGCCCGGTCCCGGTCCCGTCCGGCGATGTTGCGGGCCAGGCGAAGGGTGGCCATCGTGAAGTGCGGATCGAGCTCGAGCGCCTTCGCGTAGGACGCGAGCGCGTCCTTCCGGTAGAGACGCCCCTCGTCCTCCAGACC